>CALUWB010000019.1 GCA_944324375.1 Candidatus Gastranaerophilales bacterium
GTTCCCTACCGTTACGGTTATAATACCGATACGTCCGTCTACAGGAGCTTTTACAAGGGTGTAGCTGAGGTTTCTGTTGCTGTCGTTATATCTTGCCTGTGCTGATGCAAGCTGTGCTTTCAGGGAATCTCTTTGTGAAAGCAGGTTGTCGTACTGTGATTTTGCAATGTAATCCTTTTTTACAAGTTCTGAAGCTCTGGCAAGCTGTTTTTCGGCATAAGCAAGCTGGGCTTTTGTATTTGCAACATCAGCTTTTGCACCTAAATAATTCATTTCAGATGTTTTAAAATCGTTGTATTTTGAATCTATTTCTTGTTTTGAGATTGCTCCATTAATTCCTGATTTTTGGTATCTATCATAAGTTTGTTTTGCATAGTTATATTGATATTGTGTTTCCATAAGATGTTTTTCTGCAGATATTAATGCAGACTTTGCACTCATAGCTTCTGCATCTAAGTCAGGTGTATCAATAGTAGCTAAAAGTTGTCCTTTTTCGACCTTTTCTCCTAATTGAACATATCTTTGGTTTACTAAACCATTTATTCTTGAAAAGATTTCTGTATGTAAAAATGGTTTTAATTCTCCTGATAATTCCAATTTATTTTCACCACTTGTAATGATAGGAGTTTCTGTAATTGCAATATATTCTGCTTGTCTGGCTTCTCTTGCAGTGTTTATAAATCTTACAATTTTAGGAATTAGTCCAATAATGAACAGAATTAGAACAATAGATATAATTAATTTTTTCTTATCTTTCATTAATTTGTTAGTCAAGTTTTTAATCATCATCTTCCACCTTTTGATATATTTTGTTTTTGTTTAAAATTCCAAATAGCATAGGAACAATAATAAGAGTTGCAAAAGTTGCAAATAATAAACCTCCGATAACAGTTCTTCCGATAGGAGCATTTTGTTCTCCACCTTCCCCAATTCCTAACGCCATAGGTAACATACCTAAAATCATTGCAGTTGCAGTCATAATAACAGGTCTAATTCTTGTATATCCTGCTTGTATAGCTGCTTCCATTGAATTGAAGCCTTCTCTCATTTTTTCGGTTGCAAATGATACAACAAGAATTGAGTTAGCGCAAGAAACACCAACTGCCATAATAGAGCCCATAAGAGCTTGGACTGAGAATGTTGTATCTGTTATGAATAACATCCATAAAATTCCTGATAATGCTAATGGTACAGGAGTTATTATAATAAATGGATTTCTCCAAGATTGGAAATTAACAACAATTAATAGATAAACAAGAATCAATGCAAGCATTAACCCCGATACTAAAGATGTTACTGCGTAATTCATAGATTTAGCTTGCCCGTGAACATTTATAAATGTTCCTCTAGGTGCAATTTTTTGATATTTTTTTACTATTTTATTGATATCATTTGTAACCCCTGCCAAATCTCTATCTTGAATATTTAATAATATGTCATATACAGGTTGAATATCGTAGTGATTAACAACACTAGCTGTTTCACTAGATGTGATTGTTGCAACATTTGATAGTCTTACAGGTTTATCATTGTTGAATGATACAGGTATATCAGTAACATTTTTAACTGTATCGACATTGTATTGTGGTACTTGCAAAGCAAGTAAATAGTTAACTCCGTTTTGTGGGTCAACCCAATAGTTTCTTGCTATTTGTCCACTTGAAGTTAATGCTGTTAGTGTGTTTTGTGAAATTGTTTCTTGAGATAGATTCATCATACTAGCTCTAACTTTATCAACATCAACTTTAATTTCCGGAACATCTGTGATTTGGTGAATATGTGCATCAGCAACACCTCTAACTTTTTTTATTTCATCAAGCATTTGTGTTGCAATTTTATAATTTTCTTTTAGTTCTCGACCTTGAATTTGAATGTCAACAGGAGATGCCAAACCAAAGTTAAGTATTCTTCCTACCATATCAGCATTTTGGAAGAAGAAAGTTGAATTAGGAAATTCTTTATTTAATTCTTTTCTGAGTTTTTTTACATAATTTTTAGTAGGTTTATGATTTTCTTTTAAAGCAATTAAGATTTCACCATCTCCCACACCAACTTGAGAGCTATCCATAAATGCAAGGTTAATCATACTTGCAGGAAGTCCTATGTTATCAAGAACAGTTTCAAGTTCACTAGGAGGAATAACTTTTCTTATAGTTTGTTCAATTTCAGAAAATTCTCTTGCCGTTTCTTCTATTCTTGTTCCGTGTGGAGCATATACGTGTAATCTAATTTGTCCAGCATCAACTTCTGGGAAGAAGTTTTCACCAATAAATGGAAGAAGTATTACGGCAGATAATACAACAATTCCATATACAATCCCTACTTGTTTAGGTTTTGGGAAAATGTCTTTTATCAAGAATTGTTTATATTTTTCTTTAAGTTGATTGAAATTAATATTTACCCAATTGTTAATTTTGTATAATATCGAATTGATATTTAAAATTTCTTTTCCTTTTAATAACTTATCAACCAATACAGGTACTAAAGTATTAGATAATAAATACGAACCAATCATTGCAAATATGACAGACATTGCAAGTGGAATGAATAGATATTTAGTAGAACCCTCCATTAAAAATATAGGAGCAAATACTGTACAAATAGATAATGTAGAAACCAATGTAGGAGAAGCAACTTCAATAGCCGATTGATAAATAACTTCTTTAATTGGTTTTCCAACCATTACTTCTTTATTTCTTAAGATGTTTTCAATAACAACCGTAGCATTATCAACCAACATCCCAATAGCAAGTCCTAATCCACTTAATGTCATCATATTTATAGTTTGACCACAAAGAGAAGTACAAATAATTGCAAAGAGTACAGATAAAGGAATTGATATAGCAATAATGAATGTTGATTTTATGCTTCCTAAGAATATCAATATCATTAAAGCAGTAAGAATTGCAGCTAAAGTCCCTGAAAATATAACATCTCTAATAGATGCTTTAACAAAAATTGATTGGTCGAATAAAACTTTCATTTTGACACTTTCAGGGATAGTTTTTGCAATTGTTGGTAGTAGATTTTTAACCCCTGAAACAACATTTAAAGATGAAACAGTACCTGCTTTATATACAGTCATTAAAGAGCCTGGAGAACTGTTTTCTCTTACAATATTTGTTTGAATTGCGTTTCCATCATGTATATATGCAACATCTGATAAATAAACTATTTGATTTGTTTTAGGTGATTTAATAGGGAAATTATTCATTTCTTCAACAGTTGGTGTTGCATTATTAAGAGAAATTAGATAATCTTTTCCTCCAATTTTAGTGTTTCCAGATGGAATAATGACGTTTTGACTAGCAACAGCTCTAGTAACATCAGCAGGAGTTAAACCTCTAGCTTCCATTTTTTGCATATCAAGGTCAACCATAATTTGTCTAATTTTTCCTCCCATAGGAAGTGGAACTTGTGTTCCTTCAACTTTTGTTAATTGAACTTTGATATTGTTTTGAGAAATATCTGTAACTTTTTGAAGAGGTAATTTATTAGAAGATATGATTACTTGTAATACAGGTATAGTTGTAGGAGTATATTTTAAAATATCAGGAGGCATAATTCCATTAGGCATACTTCTCATACAAACTTGTGAAGCTGCACTAATTTGTGTAATCCCTGTATTAATATTTGCTCCGGGATGAAGAAATACTCTAATAACCCCAACTCCTAAAAGTGATTGTGATTCAATATGTTCAATATCGTTTACACTTGAAGCGTATGATCTTTCTGCAATAGTGATAATTCTTCTTTCAATATCTTTTGCTGGCATACCTGTATATGTCCATACTGCAGTTACAACTGGAGTATTAATTTCAGGGAATATATCAATAGGAGTTTTTACTATAGTAACAATACCCATAATTAGAATAAAAAGTGCCATTACTATAAATGTATAATGATATTTCAAAACCATTTTTATAAAATTTTTCATTCTATTCTACTCCCTAATGATTTATAAATATCTATAGTGTCAACTAATGAACATATTTTTGCGTTATACATTGAATTTTGATTTATTAGTAACTGCCTTCTTGCATCTAATTCATCAATTCTATTTCCTGTACCATTTGTATATCGAGTATTTGCAACTTGATAATAATGTTCAGATTTTTCTATAGCTGTATTAAATTCATTAAATGAATTGTAATCTGTTTTTAGACTTGATAAAGCATTTTCAATTTCACAAAATGCGTTTAATAAAACATTGTTGTATTGATGTAATTTTTCAATAGCTAATTCTTTATTATATTTAAGGTAAGACATCTTATATCCACCAGTATATAAATCTAATAATAAACCTGCACCAAGTTGATAAACTGTACTTTCCCAATTAAAAATTCTGCCAGCTCTAATATTTTCAAATCCAATCATTTCATTAAGATTTACAGATGGTAGAAACATTTTTCTTGCAACTCTTACGTCCATTGCAGCTTTTTTTATCCCTAGTTCAGCCTGTATTACATCAGGTCTGTTATAAATCAAATCAGATTGGATATCTTGATTTGTATTAAATGGAAAATCAAGTTTAGAAATAGTTGTTCGTTCAATATTTGTATTATTTTCCGGTGAAACCCCTCTTAATACTGCAAATTGATGTAATAATATTTCTCTTTGTTTTAATAATTTATTTAGTTCATTTTGTTTTTCAACAAGTTCGTATTCTGTAATGTATAAATTATCATAAGATATTATTCCTCCATCATATAATTGTCTTTTGAGATTAATTGTTTCTTTTAAGTTTGCAATTAGTTCTTTGTAATTTTCAATTAGAGCATCTTCAAGAACAATATTAAAATAAGATGCTGTAATTTCTGATGATATTGCAAGTTTAGCAATATTCAAATCTTCTTGACTAATTTGTACCCCAATTTTAGAAGATTTAACTTTATCAGAAAGTTTTCCGAATATATCGAGTTCCCAATTTAATAAAAGAGGGAAATATAGATGGTTTCCACTCCCAAAGTTTCCAGTCCATCTTGAAATAGTTTTGAAGGGGTAAATACTTGGATTAATACTTAATTGAGGTAGTCTTTCGGATTTAACAGTTCCTAAAATAGCTTCTGATTCTTTGATTCTTGCTTGTGCAATTTTAATATTTAAATTATTTTCAAGACCTTCTGAAATATATCCATTAAGTAATTCATCATTATAAGATTCCCAATAAGGATTTAAAGTAAAAGATTTTTTAGGTTGCTTTTTAGATTTTCTAACCTGAATTTTAATATTTGTATTATTTTCTTGGATAGCAAATGCAGCAGAATTAAGCATAAGCCCTCCAAGAATTAATGAAATAAAAACCTTTTTCACTGTATTTCCCCTGTACATAAATATTATAAAATGCTGATATTTGGATGTATAATACCAATAATTCATTATTTGTATAGCTAAAAGCTATGAGAATTTGTATAAGCTATATTTTTTAGTTATGATAATTATATGAATTTAAATCAAATAAAATATGTAATAACAATAGCAGAGGAAAAAAGTTTTACAGAAGCAGCCAAAAAACTTTTTATAGCACAACCTTCATTAAGCAAAAGTATAAAGCTTTTAGAAGAAGAGTTGGGTGTGGAATTATTCGAGAGAAATCCTGTAAAGTTAACTTATGCAGGAGAATTATTTTTGCAAAAGGCTAAAAAGATTATAGAAGAAGTTGATGATATAAAAATACAAATATCAGATATTTCAGTTCAAAATAAAACTAATATAATAATAGGGATTCCTTCACATAGGTGTTATTATTTTATGCCAAAAATATTAAGTGATTTGCATAAAGAATATCCTAATTGTTATATTAAAATAGATGAATATCCAACATTTATGTTGAAGGCTATGTTAGCCGAGGATAAAATAGATTTTTATTTAGGTACAGAAAATCCTGACAGTTTAATATATAAAGAAGAACATATTTGTGAAGAAACATTATATTTAGTATTTCCCAAAAATTGGAATATTCCTGTAGTAAATAATGAAGTAGATATAAAAGAATTTAAAGATAAAAATTTTATAATATTTCCAGAACAATTAGCTCTTACTCATTATGTACATAAAATGTGTGATGATAATGGATTTGAGTTGAATTCAATAATTGAATGTCATAATGCAGAAACAATATACTCAATGATAAATGAAGGTTTAGGTGTATCATTTTTACCAGATTTATTTTTAAAATTTTTTCCACACCAAGAAAATGTATGTTGTTATAAAGTAAAAGATTATTTATATAAACGAGATTTTTCCATATTTTATAAGAAAGACAAATATTTAGTAAAACCAGCAAAACGTTTTTTAGAATTATTCAAACAAATTATATAAAGAAATGTAACGAAAAAATATTTCCTTGAAATTTCATAAGTAAATTCAAACTTAAGAATTATATAAGTTGAGATTCTGTGAAGCGAAAGGAGAGTATAAATATGTCAAATGGATTTTCTATTGATACATTACGTGGAACACCATTATATGCATTGGCACAAAATGCAAATGTAAATGGTGGTGGCACTTTAGATGCTGCAGAGATGTTTGCATTCCAACAACAGATGCAAAATATGGGTTGGACACCTGAGCAATTTGGATTAGCAATAGAAGTAACTGATAATGCAGGAGAAACGGCTAAAGAAACACGAAAAAACATGCAACAAGCTGGAAAAGATTTAGAAAAATCTTATAAAACTCAGTTTGGTAAACAAGGAGCTGAGGCAGCCCAAACAGCAGAACAAAGAGCAGATGCAATGGTTAAAACAGCATATGATATGTTTAAATATGAACATGGAAATGTAATGTTTATTCCTAAAAGTTTAGGAGCACGTCCAAAATATACAAATGCACAATATATGGATGACGTATCACGCTATTCAGCAGATTTAATGAACTGGGCAAATGATGTAAAACAAGAATATATCAATGCCACAAAGATGACTAATGCAGAATTAGCAGCCTTAATTATAAATAATGATAATAATAATGCTCGCGATATAATGATTAACGATAATATAAATGCAGGTCAGTTATCAGATAAGATTGATGACAGCACTAAGCAAATTAATAAAAATGTTGATTCCGAAGGTGCAGCAACTCGTGCAACTGTTAGACAAGAAGGTGCAAAAACTAGAGCAAATGATGATGCAAATGCAGTAGGTTTACATGCTCATATGGCATATGAAGGAGCATATACTCGTTCAACTGTAGAAGAACAAGGATATAAAACAAGAGAAACTGTACGAAATGAATCGGATTATACAAGATATACTGTAAAAAAAGAATCAGAAGATATTAAAGATACAGTGAAATCAGAAACAAAAGAAACAGAAGAATTAAATGCATCATCTCAAAGAATTCAAACTAATTTAAATGCAAATGCAACATCTACACATACAATCGGAACTTTAGATAAAATGGGTTCAATGCAAGAAAAAATTATTCAGTCGAATTTACCTCACGAAGAAAAAATGGCATTAATGAATAAATTGGAACAATTGTCGATTAAAGTAATAATTCGAGATGGCGATATGGATGCTCTTAATAAAGAAATAGACCAAACAATCAATCAATAAAACAGTAATAAAGAGAGAAAGTACATTACTTTCTCTCTATTTTTTATTAAAGGCTTGATTTTATTTTTAAGTAGCTAATATAAACAAATCACTTAATTATAATAAAAATACATTTACCCTCCCTCTTGATTGTGATTTTCTTTTATTTTAAACTTTGAATGTGGTTTACAAATTTAAGGAGATAATTATGTCAAGAAAACCAATCATTGCAGGAAACTGGAAAATGAATTTATTACAAAATGAAGGAAGAGAATTATTCGAAGGAATCAAATCTCTTGTTTCAGGTTTAAGTGAATCTCAATTACCTGAGATAATTGTTGCTCCAACATTTACAACAATCGGTGTTGTATCTGCAGCAAAAGCATCTTGGGGAAGTGATAAAATTAAAATTGCAGGTCAAAATTGTCACTGGGAATCATCAGGAGCTTATACCGGTGAAATTTCAGTAGAAATGTTAAAAGATGCTGGTTGTGATTATGTAATTATAGGTCACTCAGAAAGAAGACAATATTTCTCAGAAACAGATGAAATGATTAATAAAAAAGCAAAAGCTATTTTAGCAGGTGGTTTATTACCAATTATTTGCTGCGGTGAAACATTAGAACAAAGAGAAGCTGGTGTAACAGATGAGCATATCGCATCTCAAATCAGAGCAGCATTAAAAGGTTTAACAAATGATGAAATTGCAAAATCAGTTATTGCTTATGAACCAATTTGGGCAATCGGAACTGGAAAAACTTGTGATTCAGTAGAAGCAAACAGAGTAATTGCAATGATTAGAAGAGTTGTAAAAGAAGTTTCTTCAGAAGAAGCAGGAAATGCAATCAGAATTTTATACGGTGGATCAGTAAAACCTTCAACAATTGAAGAACAATTATCTCAATCTGATATTGATGGTGGTTTAATTGGTGGAGCAAGCTTAAAAGCTGATAGTTTCAACGAAATCATTACAAACTCAATGAAAGTAGCTGTATAATATCAATAATTAAAGATTAAAAATTTGGAAGATTGAATTTCAATCTTCCAAATTTTTAGGTTATGTTATTATATATAATATAAATTTTGTACAAGGAGAATAAAATGTCTCAACAATATATACCACAACCAAAAACAAGAACAGCTTTAGTATTATTTTTAAAAGGTGCAGCAACACCTGTTGTATTATATTTTGATAATCCTCAGGCTGTTTATCAAGAGTTTAAACAATTAATGAAGAGTCCATCTCCAGTATTGGTAGAAAAAGAAGCAAATGGACCTGTAAAAAAAATTTGTTTTGTATCAACTCAAATTGCAAGTTTAGTATTACAGGATGAAGTATATGGATAAGGTAAAAATATCAGAAATTGAAAATTCTAATGAAAAAACACTTCATCTTGATATAAAAGAGTATATAGATGAATTAAAAGCAAATGTAAATGCGTCTTTAGATATAACACCTTTAGGAGAATTTGTTAGTGTAAAAGGTGAAATTTCTGGAAATATTAAATTAACTTGTGATTTATGTTTAAAAGAATATGATTACGAATTTGATTTTGATATAGATGAAATGTATGCTAAAAATTCAGTCTATGACGATGATAAACAAGAAGTAGAAATAAAAGATGGACAATTTGTTATAGATTTATATGGATCAGATGAAATAGATATTTATGACTTATTGTATCAATCTGTAATATTAGAGTTACCAAATAAAAAAGTTTGTGGTATAAATTGTAAGGAGGATTATTTTCAAAAAGATGACTCCTTTAAAATTCCGGATGAAAGAATGGAAATATTTAAAACAATCAAGATAGAAAAATAGTCGAAGTAATAAATATATATAGAAAGGTATAAGAAAAATGGCAGTACCAAAGAAAAGAACAGGACATAGTGCACAAGGCAAAAGAAGAGCAAACTGGAAAGCAACAAAACCAGAAACTACAATTTGTTCAAATTGTGGTGAACCAGTTTTAACACACACAGTATGTACAGCTTGTGGACATTATAAAGGTGAGCCTGTAAGCTTAAAAGATAAAAAAGTAGAAGTAAAAGAAGAAAAGAAAACTGCAAAAAAATCAACTAAAAAATCAACAAAAAAAGTAGAAGAAAAAGTTGAAGAAGTAAAAGAAGAAGCAGTTGTAGAAACTTCAGAAGAAGTTAAGGAAGAAGAAAAAGAAGACAAATCTGTTGAAGAATAGAGGGTAAGATGACAAGAATAGCTATTGATGCAATGGGTGGCGATCACGCACCTTTTGAAATCGTTGCAGGTGCAGTTTGGGCTGCTTCTGAATATGGAGTAGGTTTAGAATTAGTCGGAAAACAAGATCAGATTGAACAAGTTTTAGACCAAATTGAACAAGAAGGTATATATTCAGATTGTGGTAAAGGCGGAAGAAAACGTCGAATAAAAATTGATACTAAAAAGCTTGATATCAAAATAACTCACGCATCAGAAATTATCGAAATGGGCGAAGCACCAGGACAAGCTATTCGTAAAAAGAAAAAATCCTCTATTGTATTGGCAGTAGATGCTGTAGCAAAAGGCAGTTCAGATGCTGTAGTTGCTGCAGGTTCAACAGGTGCTGCAATGGCATCAAGTTTATTTGGTTTAGGTAGAATACCTGGAATCGAAAGACCTGCTATTGCAGTAACACTTCCAACAATGAAAAAACCAATTGTAGTAATCGATGCAGGTGCAAATAGCAGTTGTACCCCACAGATGTTAAAACAGTTTGCTATTATGGGTATGACTTTCTCTAAGAATGTTTTAGGAGTAGAAAATCCAAGAGTTGGAGTTCTAAATATCGGAGAAGAAGCAGGTAAAGGAAATGAACTTGCTCAAAATACATATAAGTTATTAGAACAAGATCAAGAAAATATGAACTTTGTTGGAAATATAGAAGGAAGAGAAATCTTCTTAAATGTATGTGATGTAGTAGTATGCGACGGTTTTGTAGGTAATGTTGCTTTAAAAATAACAGAAGGAACATCTTCAATGCTATTTAGAATGATAAAAGCTGAATTCAAATCAGATTTTGTCGGAGCAATCATCGGTATGTTGGCAAAACCATTTATGAAACGAATATACGAAAAAATTAATTATGAAGAATTTGGGGGAGCACTTCTTCTTGGAGTTAAAGGTATAACAGTTATATCTCACGGAAGAAGTAAAGCTTACGCAATTAAAAACGCTGTTCGAGTTGCAAAAGATGCAGTAGAAACAGGCGTTAATAAGAAAATTTCAGAATTTATTGAGGGCTAGAGGTTAAAATGACAAATAAGTTGATTCCTTTAAGAATAGCAGGTGTTGGCTATTCTTTACCAGAAACGGTTATAACAAATGATGATTTAACACAATTATATGAAACATCTGATGAATGGATATATTCAAGAACTGGTATTAAGGAACGACGAGTTGTATCAGGCGAAGAGAATGCTATTGATTTAGGATTTGAAGCTTCTAAAAATGCGATAGAAAAAGCTGGTATTGATCCTGAAGATATAGATTTAATTTTGGCAGCATCATCTGCACCACCTGATTTATATCCGGCAATTGCTTGCCATATTCACGAAAGATTAGGAATTAAAAAACCTGTTCCAGCTTTTGATATAACAGCTGCTTGTTCTGGTTTAATTTATGGTTTAAGTATTGCAAGAGCTTATATTGCATCAGGTATGTATAAAAATATCTTGATTGTAGCAACAGATAACAATTCAAGATTAGTAGATTGGACAGATAGAGGAACATCAATTTTATTTGGCGACGGCGCAGGTGCAATGGTTGTTACTCAAGCAGAAGATGGAATTGATGATATCATTGCAATTGATATAAAAGCAGATGGAAATTATGGCCATTTAATAGAATTAGCGTTTGATGGTAAAAACTGTCCATTAGTGGAACAGTATGAACCAAAACCTACAGGAATTAGAATGAATGGTCGTGGGGTTTACACATTTGTAGCAAAAGTTTTACCACAATATGTAGAAGAATTGGTTTCAAATGCAGGTATGAAGGCTGAAGAAATTGATTATTTAATTCCTCACCAAGCAAACTTAAGAATTATTCAAGCAGTACAGGAAAGACTTGGATATTCAGATGATAAAGTTGTAACAAATATCAAATATTATGGAAACACATCAGCAGCATCTATTCCAATTGCATTAGCAGAAGGAGTAGAAAAAGGTAATGTAAAACTTGGTTCTACAGCTGTATTATGTGGTTTTGGCGCTGGCATGACATGGGGTGGTGCAATTGTTAGATTAAGAGAAGGTATTTGCTAGGTGGGGTAAATAAAGAGAGAAAAAATAGTTGATTTACTTCTACATGTTAATAAACATTAGTAATTTACATAAAAGCAATTGTTAAATTTAAGGAGAATATATGACAAAGAAAATCGCTTTCTTATTTCCAGGACAAGGTTCACAATCAGTGGGCATGGGAAAAGATTTGTATGATAACTATGAGTCTGCAAAAAATGTTTTTGATACAGCAGATAGAGTTTTAGGTAAAAGTATAACAAAAATGTGTTTTGAAGGTCCAGATGAGGATTTGAAACAAACAGTAAATACTCAACCTTCAATAGTTACAATGTCAATTGCAGCATTAGAAGTATTGAAATCAGAATTAGATTTAACTCCAAGTTATACAGCAGGACATAGCTTAGGTGAATACTGTGCAATGTATGCAGCAGGTGTTATGTCTTTAGATGATGCATTAAAACTTATCCAAAAGAGAGCAGATTTAATGTCAGAAACAAAAGGTGGCTCAATGGCAGCAGTTTTAAATGCTCCGGAAGGTGCTGTTGAAAAAGCATTACAAGAAGCATCTTCTGTTGGTTATGTAGATGTTGCGAATTATAATTCACCTGTTCAAGTTGTAATAACAGGTGATAGTGATGCAGTTGCTAAAGCATCTGAATTATTAAAAGAAGCTGGAGTAAGAAAAGTTGTACCTTTAGCTGTTTCAGGAGCATTCCATTCTAAGTTTATGGAAAATGCAGGAAAAGAATTTGAAGGTTTTGTATCAGAATTTAATTTATCTGATTCAAAACTACCAGTAATAACAAATGTAGATGCAGAGCCAACAACATTGGCAATAGATTTTAAGTCTAAAATGCCAAAACAAATATATTCATCAGTACATTGGACTCAAACAATAGAAAAAATGATTTCTGATGGTGTTGATACATTTATTGAAATTGGTCCTGGTAAAGTATTAGCAGGGTTAAATAAAAAGATTAATGCAGAAGTTAAAACATATAATGTATTTGATAAAGAATCATTAGAAGCAACAATTGAAGCATTAAAATCAGAATTATGTTTAGCATAATAAAAGACTAGTATTTTATAATATAAAGGGAAAAGTTATGACAGATAAAAAAGTAGCATTAGTAACAGGTGGATCAAGAGGAATTGGAAAAGCTTGTGCTTTAGAATTAGCTCGTGCCGGTTATGATGTAGTTATTAATTACGCAGGAAATGTTGATGCCGCAAATAAGACTGTAGAAGAAATAAAAGCATTAGGCGTTGATTCAGCTGCTTATAAGTTTGACGTATCAGATAAAGAACAAGTAAATGCAAGTATTGCAGAAATTGTAGAAAAATATGGCAGAATAGATGTATTAGTAAACAACGCAGGTATTACAAGAGATGGTTTGTTTATGCGTATGTCAGATGAAAACTGGGATGCAGTAATTAATACAAATTTATCAAGCGCATTTTATGTTTCTCAACCAGTAGTTAAAGTAATGATGAAACAAAGAAGTGGTGCAATTGTAAATATGTCAAGTGTGGTAGGTGTTTCAGGTAACGCAGGTCAGGCTAATTATTCAGCAGCAAAAGCTGGTTTAATTGGTTTGACAAAAACATTGGCAAAAGAATTAGGTTCTCGTGGTATAAGAGTTAATGCTGTAGCACCTGGCTTTATTAATACTGATATGACAAAAGATTTAGATACATCTAAATTCTTAGATTTTATTCCACTTAAGAGATTAGGTGAAGTAGAAGATATTGCAAAAGCAGTTAAATTTTTAGCTGTAGATACTGATTATGTAACAGGTCAAGTTTTAGAAGTTGATGGTGGTTTAATAATCTAGTAATAAATCTTAAAACATTTTGCAAAATTATCTTTAAATAGTATAATTTAATTTGAATAGTGATATTACGTTAAGAAGAAAAAGAGGAAAAAGAAACATGAGTACATTAGAAAAAGTAAAAAAAGTTGTAATCGATCAATTAAGTGTTGATGAAAATTTAGTTACTCCTGAAGCAAGTTTTACTGCTGATTTAGGAGCAGACTCTTTAGATACAGTTGAATTAGTAATGGCTTTTGAAGAAGAATTTGGTTGTGAAATTCCTGATGAAGAAGCAGAAAAAATTCAAACAGTTCAAGATGCAGTAGATTATATCGACGCTCATTCATAATCAGTAAAAGGATTTAAAATACGAGAGAATATCAAATATTCTCTCGTATTTAAAATAAGAAGAAAAGGTTTATAAAGATGTCAAAACGAAGAGTTGTAGTAACAGGTATGGGAGCAGTAACACCTTTTGGTGTAGGTGTTAAAAAGCTATGGGATAACTTAGTTGAAGGAAATAGTGGAATAAGTTTAACAGAAGGCTTAAGTGAAGGTCATACTGTTCTTATTTCTGGTCAGGTAAAAGATTTTGATCCTGAACAATATATTAATCCAAAAGATGCAAAACGTATGGATAGATATACTCAATTTGGTTTAATAGCAGCTGATGAGGCAATTGCAGATGCTAAATTAGAAGGGGCTGATATTGATCCATATAGAATAGGTGTAATAGTAAGTTCTGCTGCTGGTGGTTTTAGAACATTAGAAAAAAGCCATAAATCAATATTAGATAGAGGTCCAACAAAATGTTCGCCATTTACAATCCCAATGATGATTGCAGATATGGCATCAGGCAGAATTTCAATGAAATACGGTTTTAAAGGTGTAAATAAAGTTGTTTTATCAGCTTGTGCGACAGGAACTCACTCAATAGGTGATGCATTCAGAGCAATTCAATATGGCGATGCTGATGTAGTAGTTGCAGGTGGTTGTGAAGCAACAATTTGTGATATTGGTATTGGTGCATTTACAGCTGCAAAAACTTTATCAAAAAGAAATGATGAACCTCAAAAAGCAAGTAGACCTTATGATAAAGATAGAGATGGATTTATTATGTCAGAAGGTGCTGGTGTATTAGTATTAGAAGAATATGAATCAGCTAAAAAACGTGGTGCTCACATTTATGCTGAAGTCGTTGGTTATGGTCAATCAGCTGATGCATATGATATGGTTGCTCCTTGTCCAGAAGGTAAAGGTGCTACTAAGTCTATGGAATTTGCTCTTCAAGATGCAGGCATGACTCCAGCAGACATTCAATATGTTAATACACACGGAACAAGTACAGGTTTAGGTGATATTGCTGAATCAAAAGCTGTTGAAAGATTATTTGGTGATAAAGATACTAATAAAAACTTGTATGTTTCATCTACAAAGAGTATGCATGGTCATATGTTAGGTGCAACAGGTGCTGTTGAAAGTATTGCTTGTATTGAAACAATTAATACAGGTATTGTTCCACCAACAATTAACTTAGATAACCAAGATGAAGAAGTTGCTAATTTGAACTATGTTCCACATAAAGCTCAAAAGGCAGAAATTCATGCAGCATTAACAAATTCATTTGGTTTTGGTGGCCACAATGCTACTTTAATATTCAAAGAATGTAAGTAATAAACTTATATAAAGATAAATGAAAAAGAGTTCAGTTTTATTAATCTGAACTCTTTTTATTTATTTTAGATATTCAAATAATTCTTTATAATTTTCAAAAATATTAATATTAAAATTTATTTTATCAGGAGTAATATTTAATACTGTTTGATTTTCTTTGATTGCATAAATAGGAATATTTCTTTTATTTGCTTCCATTACAGGGATAGAGCCAAGTGCATCATAAGGCATGATTAAATAATCCAAATCATTAATAGAATATCCTTCATTTTCTGTTAATTGTGGAGCTTTAGAAAGTCCAATTAATATACAAGGAAGATATGTTGGAGTTATGTATTCAGCAGAACATCTAGCATCTACAATTCTTTGTTCTATTTCGATGTCTTCAAATGCTGGAGAATGTGCGCATGGAATTTTTAATTCTCTTGAAACATAGTGTGAAATAATCGCTTCAACTCCACCTACAGGGTCAACACCTATACCATTAGAATAATTATCTGAGTCTGATTCATCAAATTTACAAACGATTGCAATAGCTTCTGCGCCTTTATTAATTAGTCTTTTAGCAGAATTTATTATTGTTTGGATATTGTTTACTCCTCCTGTTGAAATATTCGATGAGTCGATTTCAAAAGATACACCAACTTCTTCATCCGTTACATCCCAGTCAATAATATCTATTCCATAAATGGTTTTAACTGCATTTATTGTATTAATATGAACATTAAGTATACCTTGAGATATACCTTTATCAAAAACTACTCCAACTTTGTTCTTCTTAACTTCTTTAAGACATAATTTACCTCTAAATAATTCATCAAGAGAATAACCTTCAACATAAAGCATGTTATCAGTAATCCCTGAAAAACATCCTGCATTGACAACATTAGGGTTTACAATAAGTTTTGTATTATTAATCTCAGCAAATTTTCTAGCCCAATAGCTTGCATCTCCTGCAAATCCACCTATTGAAGCTCCTATTCCAGTTGGTATTATAAATGCTCCTAATTTCATGCCTTAATATTAATTTAAAAGAACAAAATAAGCAATTATTTCGAAAATAATTGTATAGATTACACTAATTATTAAGAAACTTAATTATTTTTTACAAAAATTTACATTAAAATCTATAAATATTTAATTTAAAAATATTAATTTAAATTGTATTAATTAAGAAAAACACATATTTTTTTCAAAAATTCAATTATATTATTCGATAAATTTAAAAAACAATCAAAAAACATCTTAATATAATTTTTACAATTAGATTTAAGATAGCAATTTTTTTTTTCTTAGACTTTTAATTAAAAAGTAAGGTTGTTATAATTTTTATATCACTTTATATTGTAGTAGATTGTGTATGATAAGTCAGTTTAGTTTAAATCAACAAAATAATTCGAATATAAATAGTTCATCTCTACAAAACAAAGGTTTAAAAAACAAGCCTAGTTTTGCAGGGCGTGAGAAAGCTGGTAGTGCAGTAATTGGTTTAATTCAAAAATGTGAAAAAGAGCCAATGGTAAATGTTGCGGCTATTGATTTGTTAACAGCAATATTGCCACGTTCAATATGGGAATCATTAACTAATATTTTTGCTGGTTTTGAAGCATTTAGAAGAGAGTCATCAGGTCTTATTGTAAACTGTTTAATACCAGGGTTTATAACATTAGGAATAGCTAAATTAACTAATAATATGATAATGGGTAAAGGAAAATCAAATTTATCAAATTGTTGGGCAAGTTCAGATACAATAACAAAAGTAACAGATCATTATAAAGATGCAGAAAAAACAGATGCATTTAAAGATGGTATGAAAATATTTAATAATGAGAAACATGCCAGAGTATATGCAGTAAATTATAATTTATTAAATGAGGCATCAGGTATTGATGGATTTAAGCAAGTGAAGTTTAATGAATCAATGTCAAAACAAGAACTTTCTGAAGCCGCAGAAAAATTAACAAGAATAAGTTTTAAATATAAAGATAAAAAATTATCAGAAGAATTAATTGAAAAAACACCTAAAAAACGTTTAAAAGCAATCTTTAGATCAATATCATCAAAAACACATGCAGCACAAGATGTAAAATTTGGAAAAGGTTTAGAAGCAGGTTTAGAAAGAACTTTAACAGATACTCACCAATTGGTTAAAGGTATGGTTAAAGAAGGAATCAAACCAGAAAATGTTGCAGATTATGTTAAACGTTCAAAACGTTTGTTAAAGATAAAGAGTTTATTAGGAATGGCAGTAATATTGCCATTAGCAGCATCAATGCAACATATAAATAGAAAAATTACAGAAAAATTATCAGGTGTAAAAGGTGCTCCAATTCATGATAATTACGGAAAAGAAGGTTCAAGAAAAACAGCAGACGAGATAAAATCAGAAAAGGCAGCTTTAATTGGTCGTAAGATATGGGCAGTATCATCAATGCTTGGTGTTGCGATGTTATCAATGATGAAATTGCCAAATATTAAGACTTTGAAAAATATTGTTCAGTTTAAAGATCAATTCCCAACAATGGATCAAGCAAGAGCAATTTCTGCCGTAACATTTGCATCAAGAATGGCAGTAGCAGATGATGAAGCTGAATTAAAAGAAGCTCATACAAGAGATATCGTAACATTCTCAAGCATGTATTTCTTAGGAGATTATGGTGCTAAGGCAATGGCTTCTCATTTAGAAAAGAAAACAGGTGTAGAATTATTAAATAAAACATTTGATCCAGCTAAGAATAAAGGATTCTTTGCAAAAGCTAAGAATTGGGTATTACATACTCACTTAAAATCATCAGATGAGTTAAGAGGTGTTGGAAAAACATTAGAAGAAGCAACAAAATTGCGAGCAAAATGTCAAATGGCAAATTTAGGAACATCTTTAGCATTGTTAGGCGTAGTTGTTCCAATTTATACAAGGTTAAAGACAAAAAAACATGATGCTGAAAAAGCAAAATTAAGAGCCTTAAATGCTAGCAAATTTGAATCTTTACCAGTTTTAAATAAACATAATATAATTTCATCCAATATAACTTCTAAAGGAAATAATCATCAGTTTCAATCATTAAAACAGTTTAAAGCGAAAGTCGAAGTAAAATAATGCAAATTATCAACCAAGAGTTAAGTACAAATTCATATAAAGTTTCAAACAGCCATAACCATAATGGTAGTAAGCCTCAATTCAAGGGTTTTTGGAATAGCACATATAAATTTTTAGCAGATGAACCTGTATGGGGTGCAACATTAGTTGATTTAGGAGCAATGGTAATTCCAAGAACTTGGACTGATATGAAAAAACGAGGTTTTAATGCTGGATTTGAAACAGGTTTTAGAGAAGCAGAATCTTCTGCAAATGATGCATTAATAGGAATGTATGGTGTTGCAGCTGGTACAATGATAGCTGGAGCTATTAATAATAGATATAATGTTAAAGCTCATAAGATTTTTGCATCAGATGATGCAGTAAATGTTTATTCTGCAAAATGGGCAAAACATAATGGTAATATTGATTCTTATGCAAGAGATATTGTTGATAGTTTAGAAGCATATAACCCAAATTCAGCTCAAGCAAATGCAGAAGGTTATATAAAAATAGCTAATGAACATAAGCAAGGTATAATTGATGATTTAAAATATGTAGCTGAAGGTGATAGAAAAACAATGGGTGATAGATGGAAAGAAGTTAATAAACGTCTATCAGCAAAAATATTAGAAGCAACAGGTACCGAACAGCAATTTAGACTTATTCATAAAGAAGGTTCAGTAGAAAAAGTAACAGTATCTAATTCAAAAACATTACTTAATAACTTCTACAATATGACAAAAGCATTAAAATCAGATAAAGTTGTAGGTAAAGTTGGTGAATTTGTAAAAGATTATAAAGGTTTTGGAAAAACAAGAACAGGAATAGGTATTTTAATTGCAGGTATTTTTGCAGTAATTGCACAACCTTTAAATGTATATTTATCTAAGAAAAGAACCGGTTCAGATGGTTTTGTCGGAGTAGAAGGTCGTAAAAAAGATAATTCTGCAAGTTTCAAAGCATTAAAAGTTGCAAGTGGTATTGGAATGATGATGATATCATTAGCTTCAATGGGTGCATTATCAAAAAATCCTTTAAAAATACCTAAGTTATTTATTGAAAAGAACCAATATAAGGGTAAAAATCCAACAATCAATCAATTTAAAACAGTATTTGGTTTAGCTATTACATCAAGATTATTAACAGCAAGAGATAGAGATGAACATAGAGAAGTTGTTACAAAAGATGTATTAGGATTCTTTAATTGGTTAATGTTAGGTAATGTCGTTAACCAATTGATATTGCATAAATTTCAAGCAAAAGATGCAAACTTGTTAAAACGTGCTCCATTAAATAAAGATGCAAGTATATGGAAAAAAATGGGTAATTTCTTGAGTTCTCCAATCGCAACTCACTCTGAAGTAATAATTGATGGTTTAAAGAAGGAACGACCAGATATTAAATCTATTATAAAACCCGATGGTAAAGCAATGAAATTTAGTGAAATGTTCAAAGCATTACCAAAAAATGGACAAGCAAGAAAGAATTTACGTTTATTAAACTTTGCTCAACTTAGTGGATATTTATATTCTGCTTTAGTTCTAGGTATAGGTATACCAAACTTAAATATTTATTTAACAAATTTAAGTGACAGACATAAAAAAGCTAAAATGGCAAAAATGATGCAACAAGAACCTGCAACAGCTCAAGTATTTAAAGATATGAGAACAGTTGATAGACAAATAAATAAAACAGTATTTGGTAGTTTTAAAGAAACAAAAACTAATTAAATAATTGTATTGATATTCTGAATTATTTCGTTGTGAATTTCTTCAATAGAGTTATTTCCTTGAATTAATTTTACTCTGTTAGGTTCTTGTTTAGAAATCTCAATATAACCATTTCGAACCCTGTTAAAGAAATCAATTCCAGCACTTTCCATTCGATCTCTATTTTTTCCAATTCTATTTAATGATGTTTCAACATCAATATCAAGAATAAAAGTTAGATCAGGTTTTATGTTGTTAGTTGCAATATTATTTAAATAATGTATTTGTTTTAGATTAAGTTCTCTGCCATATCCTTGATATGCAACAGTTGAATCTGTGTGTCTGTCACATAAAACAATTGTACCATTATTAATTGCAGGCTTAATTATTGTATCAATATGTTGAGCTCTGTCAGCAAGAAAAAGAAATGATTCACAATTTGAAGAAACTTCTCCATCATAATTAAGTAGAATTTCTCGGAGTTTTTCTCCAAGTCCTTTAGCACCTGGTTCTCTAGTAATAAGAACATTAAACCCTTTTTCTTCATAATACTCTTTTAATAATTGAATTTGGGTTGTTTTTCCACAACCATCAATTCCTTCAAAAGTTATAAATAAGCCTTTTTTCATAATTTCCTCTCTTTATTTTAATTTTGCCATATTAATAAAAATAAGCAAGAGGTAAGGGGTAAATAATTGGGTGATGTTAAAATAAAGTTTATGATAAAAATAAATTGTAAATATATTAAACAAATTATTGATTTCAGTGTTATAATACACAAAAAGGATGGATTTATGAAAAAAATATTAATTTGTTTGTTGGTTTTATTGAATTTAAATGTTTGTTTTGCATCTGAGAATACAAGTATTAATAAAGCATATAAAGACATAAATAGTTTATGTAAATCTCAAGATGTTGATGGTTTGTCAAGTTATGTTAAAACTAACAAATATGCAAGAAAAGCGATATCACAAAATGGTGAAAAGCTTGTTAATATGTGTATAAAAAAAGATTATGATTCAAAAATTGTAAAAATTTTATTAAAGAATGGTGTAGATATAAATTTGTTTAAAGAGAATCCAATTATTGAAGCAATAAAAAATGATGATGTAGAATTAGTAGAAGCAATATTAAGTGGAAATTATGATATTAATAAATGTTTTAAGGGTAATAGAACAGCCTTGATATTTGCTGCAGATTATAATGGAAATCCTAAAGTTATAAAAATGTTATTAGACAAAGGTGCAGACATAAATATTCCTGATAGTTGTGGAAGCATTCCTTTATTAACGATTTGCCGTCGTGAACCAAATAGTGCAGGTATATATTTATTAATTGATGCAGGGTCTGATTTGTATAGATTTAATAGAAGTGATCAAACACCTTATTCAGTTCTTCCAACTGGTAGAAAAAAAGAAGTTCAAAATTATTATAATAAATCTATGTCTAAACGATTATCTCAAAGATTTGTTGATAAAAATAAAAGTTTGGTAATTGCTGAGTTTGGAATTCCTGATAAAAAAATAACAATTGATAATAATACAGAAGGTTGGGAATATGAAACAATTGAACAGCATTATGTAACAATGACAAGTACCACAAATTCTTATTCAACTTGCAATTCTTCCTCTCGTTATAATACAACTTATAGAGGTGGTTATACTATAAAGATTAAGAAGAAAATGATTTTTACTATAACAAAAAACTGTGTATCATCTGCAAAGTTCACATCTTCTTATAATACTTCTCGCTAGGTTAAGTTTTTCCAATCTTTTGCTAATTTATCAAGAATATTTTTTGTTTTATCTTGATTTAGAAGGACAGATTGAACGGCTGTATTTACAACGGTATTAATATCTTTTTGATTATTTGATTGTCTCATAACTGGTTGAATATGTGTGATTTGTTTTGCACTGATTGAACGTGCTTTTGCCATTAAATCTTCAGATGAGTTATAAAATTTGTCAGATAGTGCTTCTTTGTTTGTTGATATTACATTAGTTTTTTTTGCTAGTTCAAGTTGATTTTCTTTATTAGTTAAAAATAATCCAAAATCAAGAGCTTCATCTTTATATTTTGCTTTTAGAGGAATTACAAAATTCATTAAAGAAAAATCATTTTGTCCTATAGAACCAACAATTTGAGGAGCAACGTCTGTTACTTTATAAACATTTGGCGCATTGTCTTTAATCATGCTAAGGAAATTTGCTCCACCTTGGAAAAATACTATGCTTTCGGACATATATTTTTCTAAGGCTTCTCTATGTGTTTGAGTTATGCTTTCTGCAGGTATTAAACCTTTTTGATAAAGTGATTTAAAGCTGTCAAAAACCTTTATACTCTGTAGAGAATTAATATTAGAATAAGAATTTACCCCATATTTATTTAATATTTTTAGCATTGTGTCATTTTCTGTAATTGTTGGAAGATAAATAAATTTGCCTGTACTATTTTTAACTTGTTCAGCATATTTTGCTAAATCTTCATAAGTTGCAGGTATGTTGTTGAGTTTTGCTTGATTGAATAGTTTTTTATTATAGATTGTTACTGCAGATGTTGCATACCAAGGAATTGCAAAAAGCTCTCCTTTGTATTTAAGAGAATCAACTATATCTTTGTTATATTCAGATAATTTATTTTCATCAATAGATGCTAAAGCTCCTTTTTGAGCAAGAATTGCAGAAAAATCTGGATTAAGGTTGATTAAATCAGGAGGATTGTTGCTTAATATTGCAGCAAGAGTTCTTTTATCTCCTTCTGAGAACGGAACATCAATCCATTTTATTTTGATGTTAGGATGATTAGATTCATATTTAGAAATAATGTTATTCATATAGTCTGCAAAATCACCCATTTGCAGAGTCCAAACGATAACTTCTTTTCTAGTATCAGTATTTGTTTTTTTGAAAACAGTAAAATATGTTACGCATAGCGCTATAACCAAACTTAATATCCAGAACCATTTATTCTTCATAATGCACCTCTTATGGTACAATTATACTATGAATAATTTATTTACAGAACTGGAAAATATTAATAAACAAGTTCCTTTAGCAGAGTTGATGCGACCAAAGACTTTGGAAGAATTTTTAGGTCAATCTAATGTTATTTCGCATAATTCACCATTGTTAAATTTGATAAAATCTCAAAGATTATTTTCTTTAATTTTATGGGGGACTCCAGGCTGTGGAAAAACGACATTGGCAAGGTTAATTGCTTCTCAGGTTAATGCAAATTTTCTAGAATTATCAGCTGTTTCATCAGGGGTAAAGGATATCAAGGAAACTGTTGAAAAAGCTAATGAAGCTTTAAGATATGGTCAAAAAACTATTGTGTTCATAGATGAAATTCATCGTTATACAAAAACTCAACAAGATGCTCTGTTACCTTATTTAGAGAATGGAACATTCTTTTTAATAGGATCTACAACTGAAAATCCATCTTTTCAAGTTGTTCCTGCATTAATGTCAAGAGTTCAGATTATAAGATTGAATTCAATTGATGATGAAAGTATGGGAAAGATTATTGATAGAGGTTTTCAATATTTAGAAAAAACTTATCAACCAATAGTTTATGATGAGGAGGTTATAAAGTTTATTGTAAATAATGCACGAGGTGATGCGAGATGTGCATTAAATATGGTTGAGAATTCGTATTTTGCAAGCAATTTTTCTAATAATACAAGATTATTGAATATAGAAATATTAGAAAGTATTACTCAAAAAAGAAATACAAGATATTCAAAACAAGAACATTATGATTGTGCATCAGCATTTCAAAAAAGTTTGAGGGGTTCTGATGTAAACGGGGCAATATATTATTTAGCCAAGATGATAGAGGCTGGAGAAGATCCAAGATTTATTGCAAGAAGATTAATTGTATGTTCAGCAGAAGATGTCGGAATGGCTGATCCAAATGCTTTGAATGTTGCAGTTAATGCATATAAGGCAGTTGAGTTGTTGGGAATGCCCGAAGGTCGGATTCCTTTGGCTGAGGCAGTAATATATGTAGCGAAAGCTCCAAAATCAAATAAAGTAATTTGTGCAATAGATGAAGCATTAGCAGATATTCAATCAGGAAAAGATTATCCTCCACCGATGCATTTAAGAGATGCTCATTATAAAGATGCTTCAAAATATGGATTTGGAGTAGATTATGTTTATACACATTCAAACCCAGATTATAAACAACAATTTTTGCCTGATGAATTAGTTGATAGAGTTTATTTTGAGTAACTTTATACTTTATTTAAAAATAATTTTTGATATTGAATATAGTTTATTTAGTTGTTCAAGTGAACTGTTTTTTACCAATTCTATAAATTTCATTTTTGATTCATCTAAAGTATCGATTTTTTCATCAGGGAATAAATCTGTTATTTCACATTCGAAATACTCTGCTAATTTAACAAAAGTTGATAGCATAGGGAAAGAACGACCATTTTCAATAAGGGCGACTTGTCTTTGATTAATCCCAATGGCTTCTCCTAATTTTGCTTGAGTTAATTTTAATTCTTTTCTTCTTTTTTTAATTTTTTTTCCTATTATTAATTTAATTTCTTGTTCGTTCATTTGATTTCTTTCTAGATTATTTTGTCTTGTTCGCTCTCCGAGGGAGAGGGCTAGGGTGAGGGTTGGTTATAACTAATCAGTAAGTAATCATATAATTCCCTCCCTATACATTTACCCCAGCTTCAGATTTGTTTTTGAATTGCATTTCGTAAAGCGCTTTGTATTGGCCGTTTTCGATTTGCATTAATTCATCGTGTGTCCCAAGTTCTACAAGATGCCCTTCATTGATTACAGCAATTCTGCTTGCGTTTTGGATTGTAGAAAGACGGTGAGCGATTACAAATACTGTTTTGTCTTTCATTAAGTTGTCAATTGCTTTTTGTACAATAGCTTCTGATTTGTTATCAAGAGCAGATGTTGCTTCATCTAGAATAACAATTGGAGCATCTTTGATGAATGCACGAGCAATTGCTACACGTTGTTTTTGACCACCTGATAATAAAATCCCACGCTCTCCTATTTGGGTATCAAGTCCGTCTTTTAAAGTTGAGACAAACTCATCTAAGTATGCCATTTTAAGAGTGTTTTGGATTTCTTCTTCTGTTGCGTTTTCTTTTCCTAGGAGAATGTTTTCTCTGATAGTTCCTGAGAACAAGAAATTATCTTGGAATACAACAGCTATATTTTGTCTAAGAGATTTTAATGAATAATCTCTGATATCTATTCCGTCAATTTTTATAGAACCTGATTTGATATCATAGAAACGAGGGATAAGGCTAACAATTGTAGATTTTCCACCACCTGAATTCCCAACAAGTGCGATTGTTTCACCTTTCTGCACTGATAGGCTGATATGATTTAATACAGGTTTGTTTTTTATGTATTCAAAACAAATATCTTCGAATGTGATTGATGATTCCACAGGTTTCAATTCAATTGGGTTTGGTTTATCGGTGATTTTAGGTTTCGCATCAAGAACTTTAAAAATACGTTCTATTGCCATAAATGAGAATTGAACAGAGTTGAAATTATTACCTAAATTTTTAACAGGTTGGTAAAGCATAATCAATGCTGTGATGAAAGAAACAAAGTTTCCTGATGTGATTTTGTGAGTAAGAATAAGATGAGATCCATATCCTATTGCAATACCAATACCAATAGAAACAATAACGTGCATCATAGGTGAAAGCCAAGATGTACGTTGAATCATTTTGATTTTTAGAGTGAAAATATTTGATAAAATATCTTTGAATTTGTTTTCTTGTTTAGGTGCAAGGTTGTAAGAAATGATTGTTTTGTTACCTGCAAAAGATTCATTGTAAGCAGTAATAACTGCAGAACCTGCTGTAACAGATTTATCCATAACAGTTTTGATACGTTTTCTGATATTAGCAAGAGGAGCAAAAGCACAACCAAGAACAACAGTTGCGATAAGCGCTAATTGCCAAGAGTTGTAGAATAGTACACATACTAATGATATTGATGAGAAAATACGAGAAACGAATGTTTTTAGGTTTTCTAAAAGACCTGAACAAGCAACATCAGCATCATTATTGAAACGATAAACGATATCTCCTGATTTTTTCTTGTCAAAATACCCAGTTTCAAACGTAAGCATTTTTTTATAGAGTGTCATTTTAAGATCGTTTGTAATTTTACCACCTACCCAAGTATTTAGGTATGTAGCTGAATAGTTAAGGAATCCTTGAATAGATGTAAATGCAACAATCCCAAATGGAATATACCAAGGTGATTCTATTGTTTTTTCAACCATAACTAAATCCATGTATGGTTTAAGAGATAGAGCAATAACAGCATCTAATGAACCTATTGGAATACATATGAGCATAGCTAACATAGCTCTAAACCAGTATGGTTTAACATACGGTAATATCCTTGAATAATTTATATACGCTTGTGTGTTTTTTAGTTTTTCTAGTAGAGTGTTCATAATTTCCTATTTAATTTTCTGATAATAGTATTTCAATAAATTCTCTAATAGCACCTTCACCACCTTTATTCTGTAAAATTTTTATGTTTTCAAGATTTTTTACTTTTGTTACTGCATCATTTGGACAAGCTTTATATTTGACAGCATTGAGTAGTTCAATATCATTGATATCATCTCCAATATAAGCAACTTCATCAAGCGTAATACTTAATTCATTACAAATATTTTTGACAAAATCTAATTTTGTCCAAGTCCCCATCGATAAATAGTCAACTTTAAGTTTTTCAGCTCGCTTTTTTACTATAGGTGTATTTTCAGATGTTATTATAGCTGTTTTTATTCCAGCTTCTTTTAATAATTTAAATCCCATTCCATCCCTGAAATTAAATTTTTTTAATTCAATTCCATTTTCGGCATAATACATACAACCATCTGTCATTGTGCCATCTACATCTGTCGCAAAAAGTTTGATATTAGTCATCATTATATTTCTCCATTAATTTTTCAATCAATAGAAAATCATCTGGTTCATCTATTTCTACTGCCGTATATTCCGGCATTTCATACACAGAAATCTTACCAGATAATCTATTTTTTTCTTTAAGAATGTTTTTAATAGAATTTATATAGCAAGCACCATTTTCCATGAATATCCCATCAAAATTTTGTCTTCTTGGGCGCTTTTTATAATCATAATTTATAGATTTCCCATTGTGAGTCCAAAAAAATCTTTTTGATAAAACACAGGATAAAGCAGAGTCTGCTGAGTCTAGTATGAATTTGTTATACATTTCATTAATAAATTCTGATTTTAAAAGTGGTGAGGTAGCTTGAATTAAAAATAATAAATCATCATTATTATATTTGTTATTTTCTAAATATTCTAGCATAACACTTTCGGTCGATGAATTATCTTGTGCATTTTCTGCTTTTCTGTCATAGATTTCAACTTTTGACAAGTTAAAATCTATGACAGTTTGTTTAATTTCCATGCTATCCGTTGCAATAATAACTTTATCAATACAAACAGCATCATTAGCAGCCTTTGCAGTCCAATATACAAGTGGCTTCCCTGCTAATAATTTTATATTTTTTAAAGGTATTGATTTACTTCCACCTCTGACTGGTATAAATGCTATATTTGTCATATATTTTTGTACTCACTATAAAAAGTCATATCGCATTTTTTTAGTAGTGCCATTGCATAATTGTAATGTTCTATATTAATATCATCAACGGCTCTATTTTTATTTGCTTTTTTACATATTATTGCGCCATCTGAATAAATATGAGCGTTTGGATTATATCCAGCACACTCTATGACATATGTCAAAGTTTCTTGTGAAAAATTATATACATGAGCATTTTGCAAATAATGAAATATATTATTTCTATAATTTGTTTGAATTGTTTCTATTGTAGGAACTGCAATATATAATAATCCGTCTTCTTTCAACAAACTTTTTATACCCATTAGAAAATCTACAGGATTTACTATATGCTCTATGACATGATTTAAAATAATTAAGTCTGCTTGTCCATATTTTCCCAAGGTTTCGGTACTGCCAACTTCTATATCTAAACCTTTGCTTTTTCCAATTTCAATATATTCTTTACCTAAATCTACTCCCTTTATTGTGGCGCCTCTATCTTTAAATGCTTTTAGAATTCCTCCCATTCCAGTTCCAATTTCATATACAATTTTATTTTCAAAAGTAAAAGAAAAATTATTTATTATATTTTCAATGATTTTGTTACCAATATTTACTTGGTTATTAAAAAATTTTTCTTTATCATTATTTACAAATGTATATAACTCTCTATATTCTATATTATAAAAATCATTTAATGTTTTTTCGTCATAATATGGATTACTTCTAATCAATCCACAATTTTTGCATATTACTGTGTTAATCTCTATACCATAACGATCTCTTATCGCAAGCAACTTATCATTATTTGCACCACATAAACAACTTCTATGTGTCATTTTATATTCATGATTATTAGTCTTGTTTTTTATTTGCTCTTTTAAAACTTTTTTTTCTGGATTTAAATTAAAACCTCTATTGGCAGATAAAAAATACCCTTCTTCTCTTGCTAAATCTATAAATTCTGATATTACTTGGTTATTGACTTTAATAGATTGATTTCCAATTTCATTTCTTAAATTATGTAATTCTTTTCTTGGAGAATAAAACTTAAATTTTATCCAACAAATGGTTAAAATTTTATGATTATTTTCATTTTTAACAGAAAAAATATTTTCAATAAATTTCATGTTCCCTCCTAACATTGATTTATTAAATTAATGTTATGTTTTAATTTTTTACGTTGAACTGCCTCAATATCTAAAATTTCTTTATTTTTGTAGTTAAGAGCTAAATAAGCTTGCCTTAAATCTCTCGCAAGTTTCATTAGTCCTTGAGGTTCTAAACTAGCGGCATGATCAGTTCCTTTCCAAGTTCTATCTAATGTAAAATGTCTTTCAAAATACGTTGCACCTAATGCAAGTGCTGCTATATCTACGGCTATGCCTAAATGATGACCTGAAAAACCAATAGCTTTAACTTCATTACCATAAGTTTCTTTAATTCTTGTAATTTCGTTTAAACAAATATCTTCAAAAGGTACAGGATATCCTGATGTACAAGCATATATCACCATGTCTTTAGCTCTGTTTTTTTCTTTGAAGAAATTAATTATTTTTCTTTCTTCTGCGTGAGTTGTCATTCCGAATGATAAGTGTATTTCACCAGTATAATTATCTCTAAGATATTCAAGCATTTCAAAGTTAAGATTACTTGCTGATGGGACTTTTATTAATTTAGGATTTAAACTAACGATTTCTTTTGCTGCAGTTAAATCCCAAGTTGATGTTGAGTAGATTAATCCTTCTTCGTCGCACCACTGTTTAAGTTGGCGATTTTGTTCTAAATCAAACTCTAAATATTCTCTATGTTCACCATATGTTGAACCATAACTATTAATTGGATTTGGATGTGGAGCATTATATTCTTCAAATGTTAAAAGTTCTTTATTTGTTCTTTTTTGAAATTTTACAATATCAATATACGCATTTTCATTCAAGAGCTTAAAAGTTCCTAAAAGTTTTATCATTTTGTGAGCTATTTGCATATCACCTTTATGATTGCACCCTATTTCAGCAATAATCACTGGTTTATTCATTTTTGTCTCCTTATTTATTAATTAATTCTTTTTCTTCATTTTGTTTTAGTATTTCAATATTTTCATTTAATAATTCAGGATGTTCATCTACATAACTTTGAGTATATACATCCTTAAACATTCCTTTTAACCCTACTGGGTTGACTGAAATTATTTCTATATCTGGATAATATATTTGTGCAAAAAATTTTAATTTTTTATATCCATTAATAACTTTATTTAATCTTAATGGTTGTTGCAAAGAAGTATTATTAAAATAACCATTATTTGTACAATCACAACCTACTAAATATATTTTTTTAGGCATTGTATATAAAGCAAATTGAGCCGCACAAAAAGCAATTGAACCATAGTCCATTAATGGACAGGTCGAAATATCTTGATAAAATTCCATATCAAAAGCATTGGAATAAAAACGATATGCGTTATCTCTTATTGCATCACTTTCTGGAATATTTGCACAACCACGATTATCTATTGATGTTACAAAATTAAAATGCTGCCCATAAAATTTTTTACAATTATAGTTTGAATATTTACTTAGCCATTGCCTCATATCATCTCTAGCATCTGTGCAAAAATAATAATCAAAATGAACTTTATCATATGATATAGCGCGATTGAGTGCAATGTGCTTATTTTGGCTATTTGGTTCATAATAACTTAGAGAAGGACCACATCCTATAATAACAATTGAGTCATTCAGATGTACACCCTTAAATTGTGGAAATACTTTTGAATGAAGAAACGCTACAGATAACATTTTCTGTTGTTTTACTTTATATTCTTGAAGTTTTGTATTTATATAATTTTCTAGTTTCTTAAATTTATCAGAACGAGAATATACTTGTATTCCAAGAACATAAATTTTTTTATTGATACTATTAATTTTAATTTTTACGAAATTTGCGAAATATTTCCTTATCGTATAACCACAACTTTGATATTTCTTATAAATGGTTATTCCCAAAATTTTTGTCTTAGAAATACCATGCTGTTTTTTATAGTAATAAATATACATAAATAATTTCCACTCCTAATCTTTTTTGTCACAATTATTTAACTTTTCTAAAATATCAGAGATTATAAAATTACTTTCAGTTTTTTCTGTATCGTATTCAAAAATAGTTTCAGGTTTAACAAATGGATATTTTTTTAACGTATACGATGATAAAAATTTATCAACAGGAATATATGATAGTTCTTTTTGTCCATTATTTAGGTAATTTCGTAAAGGTGTATACAGAACAAACATTTTTTTTGCCACAGCTGATAATCCCTCTGAAAAACCACTTCTTAATGCAATAATTGCCTTTGCTTTTGATGCGACATAAACAGATTCTGAAACATTTAATTCTGTTGAATTTTTATAAATGCTAAACCCTAATTTTTTTAATGAATATTCTAAATTCTGCCAAAAATCATCTGACAATAATGGTATTGATAATGCATCTGGAGATAAAAAAATAAAATTATTCACATCAATATTTTTTGAAGAGAGTATTTCATTACATTTATTTATACATTCGTCTTCAAATGTTATTTGTGGTTTCTTTATACTATTTAAATCTAAACTTACAAAGTTTAACAATGTTTCAATGTGTGGTCTTGAATTTTGCTGGTAATTACACCCCATTTTATAAACAATGTTACATGGTATATGAACAAAAACTCTATTATTACCAAGTTTATATACTGTTTTTTTTAAAATCCTCATATTTAACCAATTTACATCTACTAATTCTATTGGTATTGGGCTAAATATATGCCATGTTTTTCTTGGATGATTAGGATTTAAAAAACAAGGTTTTTTTGAATTATTTTTTTTACACCAAGCCTCTATGTAATAATTAATTAAGTATGCTTCACCTAAACCAGTTCTAAGCAAATATATATCATCATATTTATCTTTAATATTAGCTATCATTTGTTTTATTAATTTAATTTCAAAATTTTCTTTTGGAAAAATTTTAAAATATTTTTTAGTAGTCCCATTTTCTTCTTTTCTTCCATATTGAATAATTGGAATATTCAAAAAACGAATTTCACGTTCTTTTGTTTTACCATAATCTATTTTTATTTTTTCAAACAATTTCATTAAAATATCTCCAATAGTTCTTGTTTAGTAATATTATTCATATTGAATTCTTCAACATTTTTGAATTCTTTCATATTAAAGCCTTCAATTATTTCTTCTGTTGATAATGGATTAAATGAATCTCTATTTTTTGCTTTGGTATATATAATTTTCATTGGTGTGTTTGTTAATACCAACAAATCCAATAATCCACTACGCAAGCCTATCAATTCTTTTGCTTGTTTTGTTAATTCAAATATTTCACCCAAGCTTAAATCACATTGTTTGAAATCTTTGAATTTTTCTTTATTATCTCTTTTCATCACATTACAAAAAACATCTATTCCTTGTGATTCGTATTTTGTTTTCATATCTTGCCAAAATTCAAATTCGCAATCTTCACATGTGTTTGCCTCAGGAGTGAAAATAACAAAATTATCCAAATTTAATCCTATTTTATTAGCCTTTGATTTTAATGATTTTTTTATCTCATCTGATATATTTATTTCATTCATTTCAAAATCTGAATTTTTTAGTCCCATATAATTCAACACATGGTGTTTAAAATGTATTGTTGGATTTTCTTTGTCTCTAATATTATCTTCAACATTATCGAAATGCCGTTTTGAAAACATTAATCTAAATGTTTTCTTTTGTTCTGCGATAAATTCATCCATATACAAAGAAACTTTTATTCTTTTGATTATTACAATAGGAATATCAGGGCATAATAATTCTACCAAGTCTTTATGATAATTTTGTAATCCAATCAATAAAGGTTTTTTAGAGCCATTTTTTTCAAAATAAGCTTTTGCTAATCTTAAAAAGAATACACTTTCTCCTATATTGGCATGCATTATATAGATATCATCATATTTATCAAAAAGTTTTTTATGTTGTTTATAAAAAATATTACCTAAATTATACTCATTATATTTATGGTTGAAGAAATAATACTGTCTTAAGTTTCCAATTTGTGTAAATTGTCTAGCAGGTAAACCCAAAACTTTTATTTCTTTTGCAATACAACCCTCTGCAAAGGTTTTGTGAGCAGTTACAATTCCACCTAAAAATTTTTGCACTTTAGATGTTTTCTGTTTCTCTACTTGATAAACAGGGATTCCTAAAATAGATAAAGTTCGTATATTATTTATTTTTTGGTTTTTTATTATTTCCAATTTATAAATCTTCCCTTAATTCAAAATCTAACTTAAATTCACTATCTCTTTCTTTACATATTGCATAAGCACATTTTAGTCCTGATGGTTTATCATCATTAACTAAAATTCTTTCACCCATTGGCATATCTGTTAGCAAATAGTCATATCTCAATTCATTTTCTGCCAAGAATTTTTTTAAATCTTCAAGATATTCTTCTTTTCTTGCAGTCATAAGAATAACTTTATCTTCAGGAGATATTTTTGAATAAAATTCTTTTACCCCATCAAGTAAAGTGTCATAACCATCAATTTTGTAACCGTTATGTTTTACCAATGTTCCATCTACATCAAGTATCCAAGTTTTTGCAAGTGTTGATAATTCCATCTACATTATCTCCCCTGCTTGGATTACTCCGTTATAGAATGCTCCACATATACTGTCATAATCTTCCCAAGCATAAGTTGTTAAACTTAGCCAAATTACAGCATGCAAAGCTTTGATTTTATTCTTATTTACCCCTGGAACATTATCAAAGAAAAATTCTTCCATATCTTCCCAATTATTAGGTTTGAT
>CALUWB010000020.1 GCA_944324375.1 Candidatus Gastranaerophilales bacterium
AAGGGAGTTATTAAGCTTAGAAGGTAGTTTCGATGTAGTAAACGCATCAACAAGTGCATCAGTCGGTATTAATATGGTAAAAAAATATCAACCTGACGTAGTATTGATGGATATGAACATGCCAGAAAAGGATGGCTTACAAGCTATTCAAGAAATCAAGTCATTAGATATACCAGTAAAAATAATTGCACTAAGTGCATATGATGATGCAGATTTAATTTTCCGAGCAATGAAATTAGGAGCAAGAGGTTATGTTCTAAAAACAATGGCATCAGCACAACTAATTTATGCAATAGAAGAAGTAATCGCAGGAAAGATATATTTACCATCAGCATTATCATTGAGATTCTTTGAATACTTCCAAAAATCAGTTAAGGAAGAAAATTCAACAGAAAATAATGAAGAAAACTTATTATCATACTTAACACAAAGAGAAGAAGAAGTTTTAGACTTATTAACAAAAGGTATAACTTATAAAGGTGTTTCAAGTAAATTATTTATTTCAGAAACAACAGTAAAAACACACGTTAATAATATATTCCAAAAACTTCAAGTAAATGATAGAACACAAGCAGTATTATATGCGATAAATAACGGTTTTTTAAACAAGAGAAAATCAAAAATCGCAGTAAGAGGCTAAAAACTATAAGGTAAAAATGATTAAACAAACTAATTCATTAGATGAATATTTACTAAAACAGTCAATCTCAACACTAACAACAGAACAAGGCTTAAGCAGCCTATTCCGTGGTTTACTTGAGCCTGTTTTAGAAATAAGCACAGATGGAGTAGAATCGGATGTCATTCTAAAGGTAACTAATCGGGATATGTTTACTGGTTTGTTAACAAGATTAGAATTTTCTGATATTAATTATGTTGATTATGGGGATGATTTAAAAGGGAGAGAACAATTAGAAGAGACTGATTTTCTATTAGTAATGACGTCCGATTTTATATCATTTTTATCTTGGAAACTAACAGATGAAGGGCTAAAATATTGTAATTATACAAATAGTCCAGAAATAAGTAAAATTATAGATTTACTTAATGACAATTCAGATTATGACATCTCTTACTTGAAAGCTAAATATAATACAGATAATTTAAAAGATAATTTAGTAAGTATTTGTATTAATAAACTAGGCTCAATGCTAAGTAATACATCACCAGTAAATAATGATGTAATTGATAGTGAAGATTTAGCAAACAAGATTAATTATTTAACAAAAAAATCAAGATATATTTCACACGAAGTAAAAAATCAATTATCAATCTGTGACTTATATTCAGGGATAATAAAACGCTACTGTTCAAATAATGAAATCAATGATACAACAATAAATAACGCACTTGATTGTATAAGTAAATCAATCAAAATCGCAGGCAACACACTTACACAATTGAAAACATTAAACAGTAAAGAACTAAAATTATATAAAACAAACAAATTAATTGAAACATCAGCAGAATTATCAAAAGCCTATCTTGAAAACAGAAACATAGAACTAATATTAGAGAACGAGATAGAAGAAGAAATCTTTGTAGATGAAACTTTATTCACATCAACGGTTATAAACTTAGTAAAAAATGCATGTGAAGCATTCGACGATTTTGAATCAAAAGATAATTGGATAAAGATTTCAACATCAATAGAAAATGACAACGTAATAATCCACGTAAGCAATAATGCAAAACCGATTCTAGAACCTGAAAAAATCTTTAACGAAGGAATGACAACAAAATCAACAGGTAGTGGACTAGGTTTGTATATATGCAAACAAAATACAGAGGAGCAATGTGGACAACTTAATCTAATAAAATCAGACGAAGACTCAACAATATTTGAACTGAGATTTTGTCTTTAATAAATGGTAAGGACACAAAACGGATGTAAGCCCGAAACGGCTACACGAAGGTGGAGGCGTACAGGGCGAAACTGGACGAGAGCGACGTAGAAATCTTTGATTTCACAGGAGCTAGGGGTAAATGAAGAAAATTTTTAATAAAATTTGTTTTTTATAAAAATTTTCGAATGAACCCAACGGATGTGAGCCCGAGGGGTAAAGGGTTAAATATAAGGGGGTAAATAAATTCAATTTACTCAACAAATTAAAAATTACACCTAAAAACAAATGATAAAAAATTATTGTAGATAGTTTGCATATCCAAACAAAACAAACGAGGTAAGTATGGACTTAATAACATCAAGCACAATGCATACATTAAAACTAGGGATGGACGGCTTGCTTGCAAGACAACAGGCAGTATCATCAAATATAGCCAATGTTATGACCCCAGGTTACCAAAGACAAGAAGTAAGCTTTGAAGGTCAGCTTTACGAAATGATGGAAGATCAAAAGAATAAAGAATACGTAAAAGGCTTAAACAGTATAAAATATAACCCACAATCAATAAGTGAAGTAAGTCCACAGCGATTAACCAAAGAGGGATATAACATACTAACACCAGAGCAAAAAGCATATTTGAATTCAAATTCTTTTTCAGGATTTCAGCCACAAATTTTAGCAGACACATTTAATGGTGGAAGTAAAGACGGGAACAATGTTGAATTAGAAAAAGAATTAATGGATTTATCCAAAACAGGTACACAATACACAATGTTATCAAACCTAGAACGTAGAGAGTACGCCAAAATCTCAGAAGCAATAAAAGGCGGACAATAGATTTTAGGGACTTGGATAGAGAGGTATAAACAATGAGTTTCAGCGCATTTGACATAGCAGGATCAGGCATGACAGCACAACGTATCAAAATGGATACGATAGCTAGTAATATTGCGAACATAAATACAACAAGAAATCCTGATGGTTCAAAAGGTGTATACATCAAGAAAGATGTAGCCTTTAGAGCAGTTCTTGCAGACCAATTGTCAAGAGGTCCATCAAACTTCAGTAACAATGGAACAGCAGGAAGATTCAATCCAGAAACAGGTAATTATGAAATCAATACCGGTATCGCGTTGAACGAAGGTAGAAAATATAAGGGAGTAGAAGTTTCAGAAATATATGAAGCAAAAAACCCAATAAAGACAATCTATGATCCATCACATCCGGATGCAGATGAAAATGGATATGTAGATTTGCCAAACGTAAATATTGTAGAAGAAATGGTAGGAATGGTATCAGCATCAAAAGCATACCAAGCAAACGCAGCATCAGCAGAGAACGTTAAGACAATGATTCAATCTGCGATGAATATATAATTAAAATGAAGAAAATTTTTAGTAAAATGTTTATTTTCCCTCTCCGAGGGAGGCGAATTTCCGGACGGACAATGTCCGGATAGCGAGCAGATTGAGTTGTCAGGAGCAAAGCTCCGAAAACGAAACTCTGTGAGCGTGGAGGAAATTCAAGACAGGGCTAGGGTGAGGGTTAGCTCACTAAAATAAAAAAACGAGGTAAGTATTATGGAATATATAGGTGGCATATCAGAATTTAATTACAGTCCGATAAGGGATTTTAATACATCATTAAAAAATGGGAAAGCATTTACAATAAATAATGACCCAGAAAAATCATTTGATGAGATATTAGAGAGCCAAAGAAAACCAGAGAAGAATGATATGGATCACTTTATGACAAAGGTAAGTAATGCGTTTTCTGATGGAATAAACTCAGTTAACAATGATGCATTAAGAGCCGAAGAAGCAGAAGAGATTTTAGCATCAGGTGGGGATATATCAGCACACGAAGTAATGATAGCAGCAGAAAAATCTAACTTGAGCTTACAAATGGCAGTTCAAATAAGAAACAGATTGATTAATGCCTACACAGAAATCAATAGTATGCAGATATAGAACAGTGAACAAGTGATTAAATGACCAGCTGATTAAGCGACTAAGAGACTATTTACCCCGTCATTGCGAGGGAAGCGAAGCAATCTACTTAACAGTGAACAAGTGATTAAGTGACTAGGTGATTAAGCAACTAAGATAATATTTACCCCACCCCTAGATATAAATTTACCCCCGATGTATAATTTTCGTATGAAAAATACAAGACAGACACAAGTAAATATTCATAGAGACGCGTGGGTAGAGGTAAATATAGATTCTTTGGCACACAATGTTGAAGAATTTAGAAAAAATATCCCATCTGATAAAAAGATATTAGGAATAGTAAAAGCTGATGCTTATGGCCATGGAGCCGCAATGTTAGTACCTACAATGTTGGCTTCAGGAATTGATATGTTGGGAGTTGCATCGATTGATGAGGGGTTAGATTTAAGAGCTGAAAATATTGATTGTGATATACTTGTAGTAGGAGCTGTACCTGTTTGGTCATTTGATGTAGCAGCAAAGAATAATATATCTATATCAATATTTACAGAAGATCATATTGAAGCTTGTAAAAAAGTATATGATAGATTTGGCTTGAAGGTAAAAGCACATATTACATTAGATACAGGCATGAATAGGATTGGTTTGCAGCCAGATAAAGCTATTGATTATATAAAACGAGTTCAGAATTGTAATTTTATAGAATTGGAAGGTATTTTTACACATTTAGCAAATGCAGAGAATGCAGAAAAGACAAAAGCACAATTTGATAGATGGAATAAAGTTATTTCAGGAATTAATAGAGAAGGATTAATATTACATATATTAAATACAGCAGGTAGTATGATATACAATCCTGATGATTTACATTCAAATATGGTAAGAATAGGGATATCGTTATATGGATTATATCCTGATTTACCAGAGAGCTTAAGATTTTATCCTAAGTTAAAACCAATAATGGGGTTGAAAGGAAGAATAACAAATATCCACAACATGCCAGTACATGATGGAGTTAGTTATGGTCATACATATATCGCAGATAGAGAGACAAAGGTTGCGACAGTTCCGATAGGATATGCAGATGGAGTACCAAGGGGATTGTCAAATAAGATATATGGCAAGATAAATGGAATTAAGATAAAGCAGATTGGTAATATCACGATGGATCAAATGATGTTTGATATCACAGGAATTGATGCAAAGTTGGGAGATATTATAGTCTTGTTAGATGAAAACGATAGAGAGTTATCATTAGACAATTGGGCAAAGATAGTTGGTACAATCAATTACGAATTACCTTGCAGATTAAAAGTTCGCTTACCAAGAATATATATAAGATAAGCTTGTATCGCTATTATTAGTTAGAAATTATTTTCAAAAAATACTATTCTTAATTTGGAATTAAGAAGGAGTATGATATATGAAAATAGTAGAACCAATTCGCGATAAAGCGACAATTAAGAAGGTTGAATCAATCTTAGGAAGGAAGAATCAACGAGATTTATTATTTTTTGTTTTAGGAACAAATAGTGGTTTAAGAATATCGGACATTTTAGGTTTAGATGTAGGAGATGTAAGGAATAAAGATTTTATCGAACTGGAAGAGCAAAAAACAGGAAAACGGAAAAAGTTTCCAATTAATTCAAAACTTAAACAACTAATAACTAAGTATATAAAAAATCGATTAGATGACGAACCATTATTTATGACAAAATTTTTTAATAGACTTGAGCGTTGTAATGCTTATGTAATAATCAATTCAGCCTGCAGAGAAGCAGGAATAAAATATAAAGTAGGGACCCATACATTAAGAAAAACTTTTGGATATCATCATTATCAGAAGTTTAAAGATGTAGTCATTTTACAGAAGATATTCAACCATTCATCCCCAAGCATAACATTGAGATATATAGGAATAGAAGAAGATGAAATATTTGAAAGCTATAAAAATTTCATTTTATAAATATGATATTACATGACATAAAATATAACATAATATCCATTGTGTTATAAAAAAATTAGTTTTTTGATTTTTTTTAACATATACCCCACTTTTTGAATATATTTCCAAATTTTACAATATAATTTGTTACATTAACCTTGCATTTAAAATCGGTTATGATATCATAATGTACATAAGTTTTAGGTATATAACACAATGGATAGTTTGTTATGAAGAATTTAGTAGTTGGAGCTGGGTTTTCAGGAGCAGTAATTGCAAATTTAATTGCAACTACATTAAATGAAACTGTCCTAGTTATTGATAAAAAAGACCATATTGCAGGGAATTGTTATGATTACAGAGATAAAAACGGGATAATGATTCACAAATATGGTTCACATATTTTTCATACAAATAATGAAAAAGTTTGGAATTTTATCAAACAATTTGGGGATTTTAACCAATATATGCATAAAGTTATTGCAATTATTGATGGAATTGAAACAACTATTCCATTTAATTTCAATACCCTTTATGATGTTTTTCCACAAACAATGGCAAAAAGGTTGGAAGAAAAACTTTTGGAAAAATTTGAGTATAACAAAAAAGTTCCAATATTAGAGTTCCAAAAACAAGATGATAAAGATTTAAAATTTTTAGCAAATTATGTATATGAAAAAGTATTCTTGCACTATACAACCAAACAATGGGGAGTAAGCCCAAATGATGTTGATGGTGCAGTAACAGCTAGAGTTCCTGTATATTTAAGTAAAGATGATAGATATTTCCAAGATAAATATCAAGGTATTCCATTAGAAGGTTATACAAAACTTGTTGAAAATATGTTGAATCATCAAAATATTGAGGTTAGATTAAACACTGATTATAAAGATATAACAGAAAACTTTGATAGAGTTTTTTATACAGGAGCTATAGATGAATACTTTGATTATGAATTAGGACAACTACCATATAGAAGTGTTAATTTTAAATTTGAAGAATATGATAGAGAATTTTATCAAAAGAATTCTGTAGTTAATTATCCTTGCAACTATAATTTTACAAGGATACACGAATACAAACATTATTTAAACGATAAATCAGACAAAACAGTTATAGCAAAAGAGTATTCAGAATTTTTTGAACTAGGAAAAAATGAAAGATACTACCCTATTCCAAAAGATGAGAATACAGAGCTTTATAACAAGTATTTGGAAAAATCAAAAGGGTTGAATAATGTTTATTTTTTAGGACGTTTGGGAGATTACAAATATTATGATATGGATAAAGCAATCTTAAGAGCGATTGAGTTATTTGAGGAGATTGCTTAATGCCAAAAGTTTCAATTTTAGTACCAATTTATAATGTAGAGAAATATTTAAGAGAATGTTTAGATAGTTTAATCTGTCAAACATTAGATGATATAGAGATTATTTGTATTAATGATGGTTCTACAGATTCATGCGCTGAGATTTTAGAAGAATATCGTGCAAAAGACAAACGTATCCAAGTTATTAACAAGGCAAATTCAGGTTATGGACATTCAATGAATATTGGTTTGAATAATGCACGAGGCGAATATATTGGAATATTGGAATCTGATGATTTTGCAGATAGACATATGTTTATGGATTTGTATAACCTAGCCAAAGAATTTGATGCAGAGGTTGTAAAGTCTGATTGGTATAATTATTGGACATCAAAAGATACATCAATTAAACAAGGTAGAATTGCAGTAAAGAAGACTAATAAACTTACCAATGCAAAAGAAGACAAATCTTTATTAAAAATTCAATCTTCAATATGGAGTTCAATATATAAAAGAGAGTTTTTAGAAAAAAATGATATAAGATTTTTAGAAACAAAGGGAGCAAGTTATCAAGACACTTCATTCAATTTCAAGGTAATGATGAGTGCTAAAAAAGTTGTTTTGACTCCAAAATCTTATGTTTATTATAGACAAGATAATATAAATTCATCAGTCAGAAGTAAGGAAAAAGTTTATGCAATATGTGATGAGTATAACGAAGTGGAACGATTTATGAAATCTCATCAAGATATCGCAAATGAGTTTCAAGAATATATATATGCAATCCAGTATCGCGCGTATTTTGCAACAATGTTGAGAATAGATGAAAAATATGTTGAAGGATTTATTGATGAATTTTCAAGAAAATTCAAAGAATTATATGATGCGAGGGTTTTAGGAGAATATTTCTTTTCAAGAAATAAAAAGAAAGAAGTATTGTGCTTGATAAATAACAAACAGAAGTTTTATAAGATTTATCAAAGACATATGAAAAAAAATTTACTAAGGGAGAAACGAAGAAAATTATTATCAGTAAAAATAAACCCATCCCGAGTAAGCGTAGTAGTATTTGGGAAACAGATATTGAGGATAGAATAATTGCCAAAAATTAGTATAATAGTACCAATATATAGAGTAGAAAAGTATTTGAGAGAATGTTTAGATAGTATTTTATCTCAAACATTTACTGATATGGAAATTCTACTCATTGACGATGGAGGAAAAGATGAATGTCCTCAAATTATTGATGAATATGCAAAAAAAGATTCAAGAATAGTTGCAATCCATAAACAAAATGGTGGTTATGGTCAGAGTTGTAATGTCGGTTTAGAAAGAGCTACTGGAGAATATATTTCTATTATTGAACCTGATGATTATATAGATTCCAAAATGTTTGAAGATTTATATAATATTGCAAAACAGTATAACTCAGATATTGTAAAATCAGGATTCTATGATAATTTGCAATCAAAAGAAAAAGTTTGCTGTAAACAAGTTGAATGGAATGATTTTATTCCAGAAGATAAAAGTTTTACAATAAAAGAATATCCATATTTTTTGCATTATCATCCAAGTATTTGGAGTTGTATTTATAAAAAAGAATTTTTAAATAAACACAATATTCGTTTTGTAGAAGCTCCAGGAGCAGGTTGGACAGATAATCCGTTCCAAGTTCAAACAATGTGCTTAGCAGAAAGAATAAATTATACATCAGATGCCTATTATTATTGGCGAAGAGTTAATGAAAACGAATCAGAGGATTTAAAAGATTGGACAATCCCATTTAAAAGAAGTGATGAGATACATAAATGGTTAGATGAAAATAATATTAGTGATAAGAATTGTTTAGCAGCTTTATATATGCGAGAACTAGCATATATACAAATAGTTTTAGGTAAAAACTATTCAAAAGAAGAAATAAGAGATGTTTTTTCAGAGATAGAAAAAATGACTTCAAGAATGGATATGGATATAATCCAAAATTGCTCATTTATGAAAAAACGTTTAAAGAAAAGTTTGATATTAGCCAAAACAAATTTATCAAAATTTTATAAAAACTTGAGCTTCAAAAAATTCCGTCAGAATTTATTTAGTATTCGCTGGAACAAAGAAGAGAAAAGAATAAAAATTTTGGGATTAAAATATTATATAAAAAAATATATGATTAGTAGCCCTATTAATTATTATAATTTATGTTTTGCTTGTAATGAAAGATATGTTCAACATCTATGTTCCACACTTAAATCAATATTTGTAAATAAAAATCCTAATGAAAATTTTAATATAGTAATTTTAAATGAAAACATCAAGCCTAGGACTAAACGTTATATTGAGCTAATATTGCCACAAAATTCAAAAATAAAATTTATTGATGTAAATAATGAGGTATTTAAAAATTGTCCATTAACTATTGATACTTTTCATATTAATTCTTTGACTACTTATTATCGCTTTATATTGCCAGAAATCTGTGATTTTGATAAAGTACTATATCTGGATTGTGACACTATAGTGAACAAATCACTCTCTGGATTGTATAAAACTAATATTAATAATTATTACATTGCTGGGGTTATAGATAGCTATGAAAAAGAAAATTGTGAACGTCTAAGTTTAAATAAATATGTTAATGCTGGAGTTTTATTAATAAATCTTGATTTATGGCGAAAAGATAACGTTACGCAAAGATTATTTGATTGGACAATAAATAATCAAGATAAGATAAAATGGCAGGATCAAGATGTTTTAAATGTTGTTTTACAAGAAAAAATTCTTTATTTGCCAGAAGAATATAATGCACAAGTTTCAAAATTAGAATTTGGAAATACAAAAGAATTCAATAAAATAGGATATAATGCAACGATAATCCATTATGTAGGACATCTTAAACCATGGAACGATATTGAGTTTAATTTTGGTTTAAATAATTATTATTGGAAATATTTATTTAAATTAAACAGATTTTATATTAGAAAAATTTTATTTTTGATTAATCAACTATTTAATTTAAGGAAAAAAATAATAAAAATAAGATTTAATTCAAAAGAAAAATCAATATATATATTGGGTAATAAAATTATATAAAATGGAAGGATTAACATGATTATAAATATATGTTTTTCAAGTGATAATAATTATGCAAAGCATATGGGAGTTGCAATTACTTCTATTCTTAAGAACTCTAATATAAATGACACTTATAATTTTTATGTTCTTGACGGTGGTATAAGTGATTCAAATAAATCAAAACTCAATTCTTTAAAAAGTACTATCAGAGATTTTTCTATTGAATATTTAGAAATAAATCCTGATGATTTTAAAAAATGTCCTATGACGGGTTATGTAAAATATATTACACTACCAACATATTATAGGTTTAAAATCCCATCTTTATTACCCAATCTTGATAAAGTATTATATTTAGATTGTGATATTGTTGTTAATTCAGATATATCAGAACTTTATAATACTAATATAGATGATTACTATGTTGGTGGAATTCCAGAAGTTTTTAATCATCATCATAAAGAACGTTTAGAAATACTTGGAAGCTATTATTACATAAATGCTGGTGTCTTACTTATAAACACTAAAAAATGGCGAGAGGATAATATTGAAAGTAAATTATTTGAATATGCACTTAATCCTAAAAGAGAAATAATATTCCAAGATCAAGACATTATAAATGAAGTTTTAATGTACAATATTAGATATATACCATTATGTTGGAATTTACAACATGATATATTATTTGAAGCTGAAGCATATTTAATAAATGAAAATGAGAAGAACGTAGCTTTAGAAAATCCCAAACTTGTACATTTTACACACAAATATAAGCCTTGGAATTATAAATGTCAAAATAAATTTAGAAAACTATATTATAACTATTTAAAACAAACTCCTTGGAAAAAAGATTATTTAAAAATACGATTCATGAAAGCTTTAAGCTATATATATTCCAGAACAAAAACTCCTGAATATCAAATAACTACAATATTAGGTATAAGAATCAAAAAATATCGAATCAAGAATATTTTAAATGAAATAAGACAAGATATAGATAAGTGTTATCATCAGGTAAAATGGCAAGAGCATCCTTTATATTGTATAAATAATGGTGTAAATACAATATTTAGATATATGAGTGGATTACAACTTACACAAAATTATCAAACTGAAAGAGTTGTTGTTTTTGAACCAAATGAAGCTCCTATTGATCATTACGAAAGATATCATTTTGTAGAAAATTATATAAATGAAAATGATGATGTATTAGATATCGCTTGTGGGGTTGGTTATGGCTCTGCACAAATTGCTAAAAAAGCAAAATCAGTTTTGGGAGTAGATATAAATCAACCGTCAATTTCTTTTGCAAATAAAATTTTTGCAAAAGAAAACTTATCATATAAATGTGCCAATGCAATAGAAGTTTCTTTTGATAAAAAATACGATAAAATTATTTCTTTTGAGACTATAGAACATATAAAAGAAGATAAATTATTTATATCAAAAATAATTAACAATTTAAAAGATGATGGGGAATTTATTTGTTCTGTCCCAAATCAAACAATATTTCCATATAATCCATTAATAGTCCCATTTCATGTAAGACATTATACAACAGAAGATATAACAAATTTATTAGAATCTTGCGGATTAAAAGTCATTGAATACTATTATCAGTATAAAAATATGGGTGAAAAAGTTCTAAAAAAAGGAACTGAAGAGGGTTACACAATTGTTTGTATTGCAAAGAAAAATAAAAGGGAATATTATGAATAATGTTATAAAAAAAAATAGTGTTTTTGGCTATAAGAGTTATTTCCGTGAATGTCAAAATATAACTTTATTAAAAAATGTTTATTGGCAAAAAAAAGTTCTTAATACAGGTAATGAAATTTTTTGTGTTTTAACAACTCGTCCATTAAATATTTTAGATTGTAATTTATATCCAAACGCTGAATATGCTCAAGATGATAATAATTGTTTAATTTGTTTACCAGCTAATATTTTTGCAAATCATGCAAAAGAATCATTAATAAAATTAACAGAATTAATAGAGCAGTATAAATGTAGAATGTTTATTGCAAGTATAGGTGCGCAAGCAACATTGGAAGAGATGAATAATCCTAAAAAATATGCTGAAAATTTAATTCCGGAAGCAAAAAAATTCGCTAAATTAATATCTTCCAAATCTATTTCAATTGGTGCAAGAGGAGAGTTTACATATAATGTATTGCAAGAATTGGGAATCAAAAATGTTGATTGCATAGGGTGCCCTTCCTATTTTGTGAATGGGTTTAATCAAACGGATATTTATAAAAAAGATTGGTCGAAAAAATTAAAAGTCGGTTGTTTTGCTGTTAATACTAATGATAATTTATGGCCAAAGCAAATAATGAGTGAAGCCTTACAATTAAACGATACAAAATATATAATGCAAAGTGAATTTAAAATATTACCTTATTATTTTTTTACTAACAATCATCTTTTTACAGGATTGAAGTGTATTAAAGATTTAAAATCATCAATGAAATATATAAAGAAAATGTTTGGAATATCTTATAAAGATATGCTATTTAATAATAAAGTACAAAATCTATTTGAAATATTTTTAAACATAAATAAATGGGAAGATTTTATTAAAACAAGAGATTTTGTTTTTGGAATGAGAATACATGGTTCAATAATTGCATTAAAACAGGGAATTCCTGCAATGGTAATTGCACATGATTCAAGACTCATTGAAATGTGCGATTTATTTAATATTCCATACATTAGAATTGATGCAATAAATCCTCAAGATTTTAATTTACAAAAATTTTATGAAGAAAGTGATTATACTTTAATGAATAAAAATTATACTAAGCTTTTAGAGAATTACATTTCATTTCTAGACAAAAATGAAATTCAACATTCTTTTAGGTAACTTTTGGGAATAGGAGTATTAATGCATAAATTATATTTAAATAGTGAAAATAAAGAAAAACATATTAATAGGATAAATCATAATTGTCTTAATAATCATTCTTTGAGTATTGATTTCATTGATGATAATCTTATTTTGCCATTTATTGATGAGATTGATGATAAAAGGAATAAATTAGGGGGGCTAAGATGAACAATTTATATAATAAAATTTTGAAAAAAATTTATTATTACTCACAAGAAAAGTATGCTTTTATCCCAACACACTGGATGTCATTATTTAGCTGCTGTTATATTGTGCGTAAGAATTTATATAATCAAATAAAAGAAAAAGCTTATTTATTCTCCGGGAAGGTTTTAGATATTGGATGTGGGCAAAAACCTTATGAATCATTATTCGAAAATTGTGAAGAATATATTGGTCTTGATTATGATACTCCTGAAATCTCATATTCTAAAAATGTAGATTATACATATGATGGTAATACATTTCCGTTTGAAAATGATTCTTTCGACAATATTGTATCATTTCAAGCATTAGAACATATACCAAATACGGAAAGAATATTATCAGAAACATCAAGAGTTCTAAAAAATAACGGATATTTTCTTTTAACCTTTGCATTTGCGTATGCCGAGCATTTTAAACCTTATGATTATTATAGGTTTACCCGATATAAAATAAAAGAATTACTTGAAAATACTGGATTTGAAATCGTTGAAATAAAAGGTTCAACAACAACATTCGAAAATATATGTCTACAAATAAATGAATTTCAATTTAATCACATAAAAAAACATTTTTTAAGATTATTGAATGCATTTTTAATAAATATTATTACGACAAAATTACTTAAAAAGTTTCCTAAAGATGATGACTTTGCAGAAGGTTGGACTATTTTGGCTAAGAAAAGGAGTAAAAAATGAAGTTATTTTCTGTAAAATGTACAAATAAACATAAAGTATATAATATTTGCGGAATTAAATGTAAAATTAAAAACAAAAATTTTATGATTAATTCTCCATTATGCTCTGAATTAAAAACTATATGGGAAATTTATGGACCTACAAATGAATTAATGCAAAAATTTGCATATATTGAACAAAGTAAATACTTATGGTTATATGAAGATAATAAAATATGGTTAATATACATTGCTTGTTTATTAGAAAAAAATAATAAAGCTAAAGCTCTGGAAATATTAAAGAAATATTATATTTTTCATAAAAATAAAGATTTGAATTTGATTATTTCTGTTGCAATATTTGCAAATGAACAAAATTTTGCAGTAAAAGATATTGACAAAATTGTTTACATTAATAATTATTTTAAGCTAAATAGCTCAATTAAAGGTTTTATTGAATTTTGTAAAAATAAAAATATTGCTATTGTTGGAAATTCACCATCAGCAGTCGGATTAGCACAAGGTAAAAACATTGATTGTCATGATATAGTTATCAGATTTAATAATTTTAAAATTAAAGGTTATGAAAAAGATTATGGCAGTAAAGTAAATATTTGGGTTACTACTTTTGGTGATGATGTAGAATGTAAAACTGACCAATTTAATATAATTATATATAATGTCGATATATACCATCATTTTTTAATAAATAATAGTTTAGAAAATATATATACAAACTTAAAACGAGACATTAAACATTTTTATATAAATTATAAAATTAGAAATGAAATTTCAGAAATTTCTGAAATCCATTATCCTATGTCTGGTACAACAATTATTTATCTATTGTATAAATATTTATCATTAAAAAATGTAGATTTGTATGGATTTAATTTCCAAAAGGCGAGTCCAGATAATTTTGCAACGCACTATTTTAGTGACAGTACTGATAATGATAGAGAAAGACGTACAAAAACACACTATTTGGCTATGGAAGATATGTTTTTAAGAAAATTAATGGAGATTAAATAATGAAAATAAATATTTTTAAAGATTTAAATAATATATTCCATTTATTTAATCTTTTATGTAAAAATTATACAAAAAATTTTTCTAATAATATAGAAAATATTCATTTTATTACTTTTAGAAGATTCTTTCCAGATGGTGGAGCTTGTGGCGGAGAAGCTATCCAAACAGCAAACAAGGTTATATTTGGAGATAAATTAAATAACCCATATCATGTTCGCAGTTATACTTATCATAGTTTCCAAAATGCATTACAAGATTTTGATATAATAAAAATTTATAATCAAATATCTGGTTCTCATCTAAATACTATGCGAGAAATTGATTTAACAAATGCAGAAAACTACAAATTTACAGAATGTTTTATTGTAATTTGTAGAAATATTAAATAAGTAGGAGGAATAATATTAGTGACATTAATTGTACATATTTCATTGACACCTTTGGCTGGAGCACCAATTAGAATCGTTGATGCTCTTAATAAGTACACTGATTTTTCTTGTCGGCTAATTAATTTCAATCCAGATTGCTATGGAAGAAGGACTTTTCCAGAAGATTTAATTTGGCAAAAAGAAAAAGACTTGTGTATTGAACTTATTAAAAATGCTGATATTATTCATTTTCATCATCATATAGATTTAGAAAATAATATTTTTAATATAAATTTTAAAGATTTTGCAAAGTCTGAGTGTAAATTTTTAAAACATTTTCATTCGAATAAAAGCTTTATTATAAAAACAAGAAAATATCAAAATTTTAAGAACATTAATGCTATAGTCATAGCACATTGTCCTGAAAGAACTTTTCTTTCATATATTCCTATTCCTAATATTATCCCAATTAACAATAAATTGCTTGTTCCTCAAAAAACAAATAACAAAAAAGTAAAAGTTGTTTTTTCAACTTCTTCTAAAAAATCGATGTATGAAGATAGATGGCAAACAAAAGGGTACAAAGAAGTTCATCCTTTACTTATCAAATTAAGTAAAAAACTGGGATTTGATTATCAATTAATTGAAAACATTCCTTATGAAGATGCGATGAGAATTAAGCAAAATGCAGATATTATTGTTGGTGATATTGTTACTGGTAGTTATCATTTGACAGAGTTAGAAGGTTTATCACAAGGTAAATGTGTATTAACTAAGTTAGATCCAAGAACTGTTTTGAATTGTGCTTCTGTATTAAAATGTAATGAGATTCCTTTTATTAATACAAATATCAAAACATTAGAAACTATATTAAAAATTCTTATTGAAAATGAAAAGCTTAGAAAAGAAATCGGCCAATATTCAAGATATTGGATTGAAAAATATTATGATGATAAAATTTTAGTTCAAAATTTTGTAGAAGTTTACGAAAAACTTTTAAATAATGAAAAAATTGGAAGAAAAGATTGTGAAAAATTTACTTTAGCTAAAGAATTTTTAAATAATGAAATTTATGACATAGAATTTAATCTTGAAAGACAAAAAATAAATAAAATAGAAAAGCACAATATAAAAATTAAAGCAATATTGCAAAATATTTTTTCTGTAAAAAATGAAATAAGAAATGGTATAAAAAGGAAACAAATTAAAATATTAGGTTTAAAAATAGCATTTAGGAGTAAAAAGAAGGAGAATTAACATATGAAAGTTTTAGAAAAAATTTTTTCTGTAAAAAATTCCGAAAATAGAAGTCATAAAGTTTTTACTATTTTAGGATTAAAATTTAAGTTTAAATTAAAAGATAGTAATATTATAAATATTCTTCTCGAAAATAATAAACTTATAAGAAAAAATCAACGTTTGTTAAACAAGATAGAGAAACGAATGTATATGCTTGATATACCATTAGATTATAAAAAATTCTGGATAAATGATGATTTACAAAATATTATTCCTCTTAATTGGGGAAAATATCCGGAAGGATTTAATCCCGGTGAAGTTATTAGCAAAGAGATTTTAAAAGATATTCCATATAATACAATAGTAGATTTTGGTTGTGGGTACGGAAGATTATCGGAAAATTTTAATCCTAAAAAATATATAGGAATTGATTTAAATTCTAAAGCTCTTGAAAAAGCAAAAGAAAATAATCCTGAGTATAATTATTTAGAAATTAACATTGATTCTGAATATCCAAAATGTGATATTGTTTTTGCATATACTGTATTTTTACATAATGATGATAAAACATTAAAATCCATTTTATGTAGATTAAAAAATACAAATTGTAAGTATATTATGATTGCTGATATTATGTCTAAAAATTGGCCAGAAAATATAATTCCTCCAACATATCATAGAAGTGTGGAAGAATATAATACCTTAATGTCAGACATCGGTTTTTCTTTAATTCTTGAGAAACGATACCCTTATAAAAGATATGCCGAATCAGCAGAATTTAATCATTTAAATACAGATATGTCGTTCTTACTGTATAAGCAAGATTAAAATGTAAAACTATTAAACATGAGGTATTAACAATGTCAATTATTAAATCTATCATTCAAAATATATTTTCTGTGCAAAATGATAATAATAATCATAAAGTAATAAAAATATTTTGTTTTAAAATTAAATTTAAGACTAAGAATAATATTCAAACGTATACACCGTTTAAATATATCGAATTAAATAAATCATATTATAAAGTTAAAGAACATTGGATTTGGGATAATAACACAAATATACTAAATGAATGGGAGCCTGAAACATATAATACTTATAAATACTTTTTAGATCCCTCAACAACGTATGTTGATATTGGTGCTTGGGTTGGATTAACTATATTTATGGCTGCTAATATTGGCGTAAAAGATATTTATGCAGTTGAAGCTAATCCTCTATCATATGATTTAGTGACAGAAAATTGTAAATTAAATAAAATAACAGAAACAGTAAAGCTAGATAATATATGTATAACCGATAAAGATAATATAACCGTAGGTTTTGGTGGCAGAAATGATGAAAAAAATACATCTTCCGCATCTAATATTAGAGGTAATTGCTGGCAAATTCCATCAAAAAAATTAATTACTTATCTTAATAATTATAATTTATTGTCTTCTGAAAATTTATTTATAAAAATAGATATTGAAGGTGCAGAAGAATTACTTTTAGATGATATAAAAGAGCTTGTTGCGAAAGATAATATAACAATATATCTATCACTTCATCCACCATTTATGAATAATAAAGAAGAATTTTGTAATAAATTAATAAGTTTTTGTTATGACTTTAAACAAGTTTTAGATAGCAATCTAAATTTCTTACCTAAAGAAAACCTAATAGAAATGATTTTAACCGAAGAAAAATATCCTTCCTGGGGAACAAAATTTGGCAACTTTTTTGAAATAACTTTAACAAATAAAATTATATAGGAGGTAATAATATGGGTTTTTTAAGAGAAAAATATACAAAAGAATATTTTTTAAATTATGATTGCCATGGTAATAAACTTAATTATGGAGCTTTAGGAGGTAAAGAATTTTTAAACGGTGAAATTTATTATGATATACAAGATTCATTAGAATTAATTGATAATATTTCTGAAAAAAATATTTTAGAAATAGGTTTTGGTAGAGGAGAATCTATAAAATATTTCTATAATCATAATGCACATTCATATTATGGAATTGATTTTTCTCCTGCTTCTATAGAAATTGCGGAAGAATATATTATGCCAAATATAAAAAATGATTCTTATGAAATTCACTGTGATGATGCACTGTTACATATAAAAAAAAATTTTAAAAAGATTAAACAAAGGAATATTAATTGTATAATTATGCTAGATGTTATTGAACATATTCCGAATAAAGAATTAAATCAATTATTAAAATTATTTGATAAATTAGTAGAAAATGGATGTTTATTTTTAGTTCATACTCCTTTTTATGAAGTTGATGAAGATTTTTGTAAAACAAAAAAATATCTTAATCCGAGTACAAGTGATTTAATTCCTGAAACGTCTGGTATGCATTGTAATAAATTTACTGCAAAACGATTTTATAAAACATTATCAAAACATGATTTTTTCATTTGTAAATCTGATAAATTATTTGTAAAAAAACAGACTAATAGATTAAAAAAAAATTTTCAAATGATTTTTTCGGTAAAAAATTCTGAAAACAGAAGTCATAAAGTTTTTACTATTTTAGGGATAAAAGTTAAATTTAAAATAAAAAACAAGAATAATTAATACTTATTTTAATTCATATAAGATATTAGATACTAATGTAAATTTTTAAAGGAATAATAATGATAGATAATAAAATAAATATAGTGTATGCTTTAAATGTTAATGAAATACAAATGCTATTTGTTTCAATGATAAGTGTTTTATTGAATCATCAAAATTCACAGATAGAATTTTATATAACATCTGATTATAAGATAGACAATAGATATATAAAATTATTGGATAAATTTAAAGAATATAATAATTGTGTAGGCGTACATTTTATAACAATAGATAGAAATAAGTATTTATCATTAAGACCACAAATAGTTAATTATATTTTTTCTTATATATATGAGATAGCTGAACATATAAAAGTTGATAAATTTCTTTATTTATCATATTTTTCAATTGTAAATGATGATTTATCCGAAATGTACAATAATTTGGATAATTATGATGCAGTTGCAAGTGAATTTACTTTTATATCAAAGTTAGATAATAAGAAAAAAATTATATTTAATAATACAGGAGTTTTAGTTAATGTTCAAAAATGGCGTGAAAAGAAATATTTTGAACAGTTTTTAAGTAAGAAATTTTTACCTAAAATGGAGGTAGATGAGGTTTTTCATGATTTAGAATGTTTTAATTTATTAATCCAAAATTGTAAAAAACTGGATTTAAAATATAATTATTGTGAAAATTGGTATACAAAGAATTTAGTTTTAAAACCTTCATTAAATTTGCAATTAGAATACCGAAAATTTTTAACTCATGCAGAAGCTCCTGCAATAATAACATTTATTGGACCAAAACCGATTGGTCCTGAGGTGTGCAAAAATAGCTACACTTCTCTTTGGTGGAAATATGCAGAGCAATCACCAATATATGATGAAATTAAAGAATTTAGAAATTCTAATAAATACAAACTCTCGGCAACTTCTGCGCAAAATTCATTCAAATATGGTTGGTTATTATCTAGAATATTTCCATATATCAAACCTTATTGGTTTAGAATTTTAATTGGATTTTTAATTGCTATTCCATTAGGACTTTTAGATGGTGTAACAGCTTTTGCACTCAAACCATACATGGATTTTGTTATTGGGGGAAAAGATTTCATATATAATGCCCATGGCTTTAATTTATCAATAAATAGTCTACAAATGGCATTTATTATTCCTATTGGAGTTATTTTATTTGCTCTATTACAAGGAGTATTAAGATACCTCAACGGATATTGTTCTACGTGGACATCACAAAGAATAACTAACGATGTTAAATTTGATTTGTTTGATAGATTAATTCATATGCACCCACAATTTTTTGATGATAATTCATCAGGTATTGTTATTTCGCGTTATATGGGAGATCCTGGAACAGCATCTGCTGGAATTGTGGATAATGTAAAAACTATTACAACAAGTTTATGTGGGGCATTAGGTCTTATTGCTGTTATGCTATATAGCTCTTGGAAACTTGCATTTATTGGAATTTTAGTGCTTTGTATTGCGTTTGTTCCTGTTGCACTTATTAGAAAAAGAATTAAAGAAGCTTCTAACAAAAATATGGTTATTGGTAGTAATATCACCACAAATATCAATGAAACATACTCTGGCAACAAAGTTATGGCAGCATATGATTTACAAGATAGACAAAATGAATATTTCAAAGAACAAACTTGGAAATCATTTAATATTAATATGTCACTATATAAACGTGCAGGTTGGATGAGTCCTTTAATGTACACTATTGCATCTTGTGGGATTGCAACTGTACTAGGGGTTGGAACTTATTTAATAAATTCTGGACAAATGACAGCAGGTTCATTCGCTTCATTCGTAACATCTTTATTACTTTTATATAAACCTGTTAAAACTCTTGGAAACACTATGACAGGAATTCAAAATATTTTTGTTGCTATGGGACGTGTATTTGAATTATTTGATCTAGAACCAGCTATAAAAGATTGTGAAAAGCCAAAAACACTTCAAGGTTTAAACAATAATATATCTTTTGAAGATGTAACTTTTGAATATGTTCCAAATAATCCAGTTTTGAATAATCTTAATCTTGTTGTTCCTAAGAATGAAACTCTTGCTATTGTTGGAAACTCAGGTGGTGGAAAATCTACTTTAGTTAATCTTATCCCACGTTTCTATGATATCAAATCAGGTTCTATTAAGATTGATGGAGTAGATATTAGAGAATATTCGCTTAAATCTCTTAGAAAAAATATTTCTATGGTATTTCAAGATAACTTTTTATATTCAGGAACAATAAAAGAAAATATTATGATGGGAAATCCTGACGCAACTGTAGGAGAACTTATGGAGGCTATTAAATCAGCTCATTTACAAGATATGATTCAAGAATTACCTGACGGGCTTGATACAATGCTTGGGGAACGTGGTTTGACTCTATCAGGAGGTCAAAGACAAAGAGTTGCAATTGCTCGTGCAATGCTTAGAAATGCTCCAATTGTTATCTTAGATGAAGCAACTTCTGCTCTTGATAACGAATCAGAGGCAATTGTTCAAAAAGCTATGGATAATCTAATGAAAAATAGAACAGTATTTATTATCGCTCATAGATTATCCACTATCAAAAACGCAAGCAGAATTGCTGTAATCAATGAAGGGCATCTTGTAGAACTTGGAACACACGATGAATTAATGCAAATCGAAAACGGGCAATACAAAGCACTTTACGAAATGCAATTCAAAAACAAATCTGAAGCTGGGGTAAATGTATAGAGGTAAAAAATTGTTGATACATAGTCAAGTTTCTATTTGCTCACAATGAACAGATAATTAACACTTTGTCACCTAAAACCTAGAAAGAAATCAAATGAACGAACAGGAAATTAAGCAAAAAGTTGGAAATAAGATTAAAGATTATAGAAAATCACTAAAGCTCACTCAACAAGCTTTAGGAGATATTATAGGAATTAACCAAAGACAAGTTGCACTTATAGAAACAGGCAAATCCTTTCCTATGCTTTCTACTATGATTAAGCTTGCAGATGTTTTCAAATGTAATGTTAATGATTTCTTTGAAATTCTTGCAGAAAAACCACAACAAGAACTAACTACCCAAATTAAAACATCTATTGATAATTGCAACCTTAAAGAGCTTAAACAAATTGATTATTTCATCAAAATCCTAAAATCAAAAGACTAAAAGCAACGACATCATCTTAAAGCAATAATACATTTACCCCACCAACAATCTATCAAAAAACATATTCATTTCGTTATCTTGCATACGACCAAAGGATTTTGATTTTTCTGATGCTGTGATATAAAGTTTTCTTTTTGCTCTTGTGATTGCAACATAAAGAAGTCGCAAATTCTCTGCGATATTAAATTCTTTCAATTCATCATCTGTTTTTGGTTTGTAGTTCAAATCCAATCCCTTAACATTTTCCATAAATGTTGATGATGATTTCAGTTTCATTTTAGAAATATCAAGAGCAAGATTTCTTTCCGTAAGTTCCGGAATAAATACATAATCAAACTCATCACCTTTTGACTTATGAAGTGTCATTATCTGAATTTTGCCTGATTGTTTTTCTGATGTATCTTCTTCTGAAAAGAACTTAAACCCACTCAATGAAGGCTTTTTAGCTAACTCTGATAATTTTTCAACCAACAATGTCAAATCATTTTTCACATTTAATCTTGCAACAAGAGTAGAAATCAAATAAACATTAGAGATTTCTAAATCCGTTTTGTAATAACAAAGTCCGATTTTTGAAACCAATTCTTGCAAAGGTAAAGTTGAGCATAATAACCAATAATTCATATCCCAAAGAAATTCAGACAAATCGCCTGCATCATCAGGATTTATTGTAATAAAATCAGCCTCACAGGATTCAATTTTTGATGACAAATTCTTTTTATAAAACCCTTGTTCATAAAGAGTTTGGTATGTATCAGCCAAATTTGTGTTGCTGAAAGGATTTTCTACAGCTTTTAATATTGCAAAAATTGTTTTAAAAATAGCTTTTTTACCCAAAGACTCACTTCTTGTAATAACCTTAAACCCTGCATTATTAATAAAACTTTCCCATTCTGCGACTTGAAAATTATTTCTTAAAAGAATTCCGATAGTAGAATCAGGGTTTTCTGATAAAAGTTTTTTAATTTCTAGCAAGATATAATTTTTTTCATCTTGCCCTGTTTCAAAAACTTTTGAGAATAACGCATTTTTCTGAACAGGATTTTTACCCTCAACAGGATTCATCATCATAGGATAAAACGCACCTTTTAGGATATCTTCACCCATTTTAACAAGTCCGTTCGCAAGCTTCCAAACATCTTCCGTACATCTTTGAGAACGGTTCATTGAAACATTTTGAGATTGATTAATAAAATTATAAAACCCTTCAACATCAGCATTTGTGAATGTTGTTGTAATTGCTTGGTTAATGTCACCACAACGGATAAGATTTTTGTATTTTCCTGATAAAAGGTTCAATAATCTTTGCTGAATAGCAGAGGAATCCTGAGCCTCATCTTCAATGAGATATTGGCATTGAGCTTGATAATATTCTAGGATATCAGGATTTTCTTCCAAAAGTTTTACAGCAGAAACGAGGATATCATCATAATCTATAAGATTGTTTTCTGAAAGTTTTTGTTGATATTCCCTAAAGAACCTTAAAAAACGATTAACTTTAGGATTAAGTTTACTAGGGTTAGAAAAAATTTCTTCAAACCTAGTTTTAGACAAGTTGCTAAATTTTAAAACAGATATTGCTCGAGTAAAATCTTCTATATCTGATTTATCAATGTTCCCTGATATTGAGCCTAAAATTCTACCTTTTAGAGAATCATCACAGATATCAAAATCAGCATCAAGCCCTAATCTTTCGTAATTAGAATTTTCTTTTATAATTCTTAAAGCAAGCCCATGAATTGTTGTAATATTAGGAAGCTTTGTATTTTCAGGATTAATATTTTTTATCCTGTCTTTAAAATTTCTTGCAGCAGATTCCATATAAGTTAGAACATAAATATTATCAGGCTGAATTCCTTTATCCATAAGTTTTAAAACGAGTGCTAAAAGAATTGTTGTTTTTCCAGCTCCAGGGACAGCAGAAATAGCCATTTGACCTTTTTCATAATCAAGAACAGGTTTTTGATCATCACGAGGGATTATATGAAACTTAGTTTCAGTTGTTGTTTCTTTATGCTCTATGATTAAATATTTTTCTATTCCACCAAAATTTTCAACCCCTTGCGAATCAAAAAGAGAAGAAAACGCATAAACATATTCAGTACATAAAGCTAGTTTTCTAATAATTTTAGCCGTTTTTTCTTTTGAAAATTTAATATCATCTTCGATAGTATATTCACCCTTATCCCAACTTTTTTGGAACACCCAAGAATTATACAAAGGCCCTGTGTCAGATTTTATCCACTCAGAAGATGAAACATCAAGCCAGATTTGATATTTTGTTTGAATTTTATTATCAATAATTTTTTGAGGAGTAGATATAATAATATCGTTTTCACCAACAGTTAAAACTGAATAAGGATTTTCAGATACAATAGAATTTTCTAACTGTATAATTATGTCATCGACTCTATTTTCTAGTTCTTTTTGAGAAAATACTTTTTCAAAATCTTGGATTTGCTTTAAGAAGAAATTAAATTTTCTAACTTTTTCAGCCGAAATCCTATCAATAAGAGTTTGATATATGTAGAATATTTTTTCTGACAAAGTTATTTCAGCAGTTTTAAGATACTGAATAACTTCTAATAATCTTGAATATTTTTCATTCTGAATCCCTGTTGGTAAAACTTCTTTAGCCTTGTAACCTTTTATGATATCTTTAGAATTTTTTATAGGAATATCAAGAAAATCAGATAGAATACATCTTAATTCAAACTGATTAATAGGTAGATTTATACCTAATTTTAAAATATTGATAACACATTTTATTAAACTGTTATCAATAAGTTTTTCACTTCCTGAAATAAATTGCAAATCGTATGTAGAGAGCTTTTGAGAAAGAGAGAATTTAAGAACATCATCTATAACAGGCGAAACAATAGCGATATCAGTAGGTTTTACGCCTTGATTTAATAGTTCTTTTAGCTTATTTACACCATTATCAATCATTTCAGGTCTTTTGGAATATGAAACATAGGATAGATTTTCTAGGATATTTTCTTTATCTTCTAAAATATTGAAATAAAGTTTATTAGCATCTTGGTTTGAATTGGATTCAAGAGTTTGGGGTAGTTCTTTGTATAAGTTGTATAAAATTGTTTCAAATTCAGGTTCAGCCCCAAGATAACCGACTCTGGAATTTCCTGGAGAGTCAAACCCAATAAATTTATCTTTTATTTTTAATTGCTCTAAAAACGCAAACGCAGCAGGAGTAAGTTCATCAGCATCATCAATTATAAGATATTCAATATTTTTAAAATAATCTGTATTTTGAAAAATATACTTGAACAATGGCATTTGTCTTAAATAATCAAAACTTCTAAAAGTAAGAGTTCTGGCCATAAGGGTTTTAATAATTTTATGCGCATCATCAGCAAAAGTTTCTTTGAGGGTTTCAGATTTTTCAGCGATTTCAGATTCCGTAAGATTATTTTGTAAGATAAGAGAATATCTTCTAAAAATTTGGTGTAGGAGTGATTTTTTAGAATTGTACCCTTTAACTTGAATATCTTTTAGAATATCTTTGAGAATTAATTGAGAAACTTCTAAACCAACAAGATTTGGAAGGATAGAATGTTTTTTAGTTGGAACAATAGATTCAAGAATAGGCCAGTTGTCGCAGATTGTATTATAAATAAGCCCATGAAAAGTATGTATATTAAGTTTTTCAATCACGGGAATATCAATTTTTTCTAGGATATTATTGATAAACCTATTTTTATCATTAGGAGTTTGGAGAATAACTAGGATATTATTAGTTTTCGCACCATTTTGAACAAGTTGAATAAAATTTTCAACGAGTAGGTTAAACTTATTTGATTTTATATCTCCTTTGAATAACATATAGACCTTTGTAATACTTTGTCATAAAAGTGTATAGATTACTTGCAAAAAATCAAAAATTTTACTAGTATAATTATACACTATGAAGGTTCAAAGGATAAAAATTTAACATTTTATTTTTGAGCAGGCAAAGGGTTATTGTGGAACTTTTAAAAAAAAGATTTAAGGAGAAGGAAATTATGTTGTTAAACAAATCAACATCATCAAAAAAATCATCAACAAAAGTTTTAGACATGCAACAAGAAATCATCAATGCAGCAGGTCAGATTTACAATTACTTAGCAGAAAAGGGTGAAGTTACAATGTCAAAAATGAAAAAAGATTTAGACTTAAGTGGTAACTTTGCAGAAATGGGCTTAGGTTGGTTATCAAGAGAAGACAAAATTTTATACAACCAAAAAGCAAGAAGCATATCTATCAGCTTAAGATAGAACCCAACGGATGTGAGCCCGAAACGGCTACACGAAGGTGGAGGCGTACAGGGCGACACTGGACGATAGCGACGTAGAAATCTTTGATTTCACAGGAGCTAGGGGTAAATGAAATGAACCCAACGGATGTGAGCCCGAGGGGTAAATGAATGGGTAAATAAGTAGTGTAGGTTGGGTGAAACCCAACAATTTGTTCTTATTTACTAATAACAATAACTAAGAAGGAACGGTAAAAAAATACTGTTCCTTTTTTAATGATTTAAAATTATTCCTATTTTTTCTGAACAAGAATTAATTTCTTTTATATAATCCAGTGCAACAGAAACAAGAATAAATTTTTCTCTTCTACTATCTGCTTTATATAAAACATTTTCTAATAAATATTTTATTTTGGTTGAATTTGTACTTATTTTTAATCTTAAATTATATAGTTCATCTTGTTTAGACATAATTTATACTCCTTAAAATTGAGTATAAATATATAAAAAATGTTAAACAAGATATAAAAAATCATTGATAACAATAATGTATACAATGTTTTCAAAAATAGTAATAAATATTAAGATTTTATGATATTTAATAAAAAATAAACTTTTAACTTGAAACATACAAATCCCTTGAAAGCATGTAATAACTTAAGATTTAGTAACAAATTATTTGCAATTTAAACATGTTTAATATACGATTATATAGCCGATAATAAAAAGAATGTGACAATAGCACATTCTTTTTTAAATAGGAAACAAACTAGAAAAAGGAAAAGACAAATGGGAATCAAAGGTAAAAACGATAAAATGGTAGTTTTAGCTTGCGAAGAATGTAAAGAAAGAAACTACACAACAACAAAAAACAAAAAGACAAACAAAGAAAGAATGGAATTAAACAAATATTGTCCAAAATGTCAAAAGAAAACTGTACATAAGGAAACAAAATAGTTTAGTTTCATAAGTAGATTGTCCTAGGTCACTACGGTAGTTGATTTAAGAATCAAGTTTGTAGAAAAATAATAAAGGCTAGGGACTAATACATTGAAAAATTAATAAAAGAGGTTGAGTAAAAAGACCTCTACCTGCGTCCTTAGTTCAGTTGCCAAGAAGAGCTTGCTCTTCGAAAGTTCAAAATAAGTTCTACCAACTGAAATAAGAACGAAACACATTGAAAAATTAATACAGAGGTTGAGTAAAAAGACCTCTACCTGCGTCCTTAGTTCAGTTGCCAAGAAGAGCTTGCTCTTCGAAAGTTCAAAATAAGTTCTACCAACTGAAATGAGAACGAAATACATTGAAAAATTAATAAAAGAGGTTGAGTAAAAAGACCTCTACCTGCGTCCTTAGTTCAGTTGGTAGAACGTCGGTCTCCAAAACCGGATGTCGAGGGTTCGAGTCCTTCAGGGCGCGATTTTATACAAAAGGAAAAAAGATGAACGATACATTAAATAATATAATTGCATACTTAAAAGCAGTCCGTTTAGAATGGTCAAAGATTAATTGGCCAGAAAGAAGACAGGTAATTGCAGAAACAGTTTTTGTAGTAATTATAGTATTTGCGTTCACGGTATCAGTTTATTTATTGGATATAATATTTAAAGCAGTGTTGGGGTTAATCCCAACCAGATAGGGTGAAAAGATGGCTGAAAACGAAGAAAATATCTTAGAAGAAATGGAAGCAGAAAAAGAACCTGCATCTCAAGAACCTGAAAAAAAGGCAAAAAAAGCTGAAAAACGTTGGTACATTGTACATACATATTCAGGATACGAAAACAAGGTTAAAGGTAACCTAGAAAAACGTATTGAATATATGAATATGTCAGACAAGATTTTCCGTGTAGAAGTTCCACAAAAAACAGTAACCCAAATCAAAGGTGGAAAGAAACAAGAAAAAGACGAAAAGATTTTCCCAGGCTATGTACTTGTTGAAATGATAATGGACGAAGACAGCTGGTACGTAGTAAGACATACAGCAGGTGTAACAAAATTTGTTGGCTCAGCCAAAAAACCTATTCCTGCAAAAGACAGTGAAATCAAAAAGATTATCAACCGTTCATCATCACAAACACAAAAAATTGAACTTGATGTTAAAGTTGGTGATAAAGTTAGAATCATATCAGGACCATTTGCAGAATTTATCGGCGAAATTACAGAAGTATATCCTGATAAGGCAAAATTAAGAGCAAACGTATCAATCTTTGGTCGTGAAACTCCGGTTGAATTAGAATACAAACAAATACAAAAGATATAATTTATTTTATAACTAGCAATGTGGAAGGGGCCGCCCCCCGTTATTACCACGAAAGGAGACAAAAATGGCAAAAAAAGTAGTAGGAAAAATTAAACTACAAATTCAAGCAGGTAAAGCAAATCCATCACCACCAGTTGGTCCAGCATTAGGTCAACACGGTGTTAACATCATGGATTTCTGTAAACAATTCAACGCGAAAACAGAATCACAAGCTGGTTATGTTATTCCAGTTGTAATTGATGTTTATGAAGACAGAAGTTTCTCATTCATAACAAAATCACCACCTGCAACTATTTTAATCAAAAAAGCATTAAACGTATCTAAAGGTGCTTCTAATACTAAGAAAGAAGTTGTTGGAGAAATCACAATGGCTCAATTAGAAGAAATCGCAAAGATTAAAATGGACGACTTAAATGCAACTTCAATGGAAGCAGCAGTTAAGATGATTAAAGGTTCAGCAAGATCAATGGGCGTAAAAGTAGTAGATTAGTTTAGTGACTTAAAAATGGAAGGACGAAATTGTCCGCTATGACCATGAAAGGAATAAAAAAATGGCAAAATTAACAAAAAAACAACAAAAAACAAAAGAATTACTTGCAGGTTTTGAACAACCAGCTAGTATTTCTGCTGCGATAGACAAATTACAAGAAGTTTCAAAAGAAATTTCTAAATTCAACGAAACAGTAGAATGCCACATGAGATTAGGTATTGATGTTAAACACGCAGACCAACAAATCCGTTCAACAGTTGTATTACCAGCTGGATTAGGAAAAGAAGTTCGTGTTTGTGTAATCGCAAAAGGTGCAAAAGTTACTGAAGCAAAAGAAGCTGGAGCAGATTTTGCAGGAACAGAAGACATCATCGACAAAATTTCAGATGGTTGGTTTGAATTTGATACATTAATCGCAACACCTGATTGTATGGGTATGTTAGGTAAATTAGGTAGAGTATTAGGTCCAAAAGGTTTAATGCCAAACCCTAAAACTGGAACAGTAACATTAGATGTTGCACAAGCAGTTCAAGCAGCAAAAGCAGGTAAAGTTGAATTCCGTGCTGACAAGCAAGGTATGATTCACTGTCCTGTTGGTAAAATTCAATTCAATGCAGACGACTTAAAGAAAAACTTTGCTACATTGGCAGAAGCTATCTTAAAAGCAAAACCATCAGCAGCAAAAGGTACTTATGTTAAGTCTGTATATGTAACAACTACAATGGGACCAAGTATTAAAATTGATTCTAAAAACTTGGCTTCAGAAGTTAAAGAAATTGTTGGTTGATACTTTGGGGGTTAATTCAACCCCCTTTTTTTTATGAAAAAAGGACGATTTAAATATCGTCCTTTTTGTTTTGTTTAATAAAATTATTTATATTTTATTCTTAATATAACTATCGTATTCATCGAACAACTCTGCAGGTGTTAAACCTAATCCCTTAGCAATTTTTATAAAAGACTCCAAACTAATTTTTCTTTGAGAATTTTCATAACGAGATAATGTCGCAGGTTCAATATCTGCATAATTTGCAAAAGAATTTAATGTTTTATTAGTTGATATACGTTTTTGTTTTAAAAATTCAGCTAAATATTTTAAGTATTGCATATTGGTAATATATCATATAATTTCCTAATTGATAAGAAAAAGATAAAATATTTTAAATACATCATGTTACAAAATATATTCCTTATTTTCTTGGATATTTTCGTTACGTCTTAATTTTCTTAACGCCTCACCTTCCAGCTGTCTAATTCTTTCTTTAGAAAACCCCATCGATTTTCCTAACTGTTCTAATGTTTCACATTCTTGCTGATTTATTCCAAATCTTTTTATTATAATATTCTTTTCCCTATCATCTAAATACTCTAATAATTCCTCAATATCTTTGCTCATAGATATTTTTTCAGTATATTTTTCAGGTGTTTTATAGGTTTCATCGATAATGTAGTCTTGAATTGTCAAATCATCAGTAACAGGTGTTTCAAGACTAATAGGTTCAGACATTATGGCTTTTTTGATAGATTGAAGTTTCTTTTTGGTAAGCTTCATAATTTTCATCATCTCATAATCTGTTGGCTCTCTTCCAAAATCAAAATTAAACCTAGAGAATTCTTTTTTATAAACCCTAATTTTATCAATCATATGAACAGGTATACGGATTGTTTTAGAATTATTAGCAATCGCTCTTGTAATAGTTTGTCGAATCCACCAAGTTGCATAAGTAGAAAACCTAAAATTTTTTGTATAATCAAATTTTTCAGCAGCTTTAATAAGTCCCAAAGAACCTTCTTGAACAAGATCCATAAAAAGTACACCTTGCCCAATGTATCTTTTCGCAATACTTATAACAAGTCGCAAATTAGCATTAACCAATTTTTTCTTCGCATTTTCTGCTTCTATTGGACTTCCTTCTGCAATAATTTGAGCGAGCCTAAGTTCTTCTCTATGGTTAATCATTTTAGTTTTGCCAACATCTTTCAAATACATTTGCAAGATATCATCATCAATCGCAATAGAATTAAAGGTTTTAACATTTTCATTTTCGTAATTTAAAATAGGATTTGTACTCATCGTTTAATCTCCTCACACTCCACAAAAGATTAAAAAAAACATATTTCTATATAATTTAGACGAAAAATTAATAAATTAGTTGCATTATTGAAAAAATCTAGTAATAATAGTATTATGGACCCTTTGTATTTAAGAAAGCTTTTAATACAACGACAGCTGAAACAAGAAAAGATTGAAACAAGAAAAACTGAAACTACCCCATCTGTTGATATAAGTAAAACAACTGAATCAAATGTTACAAAACAAGCAGAGAGTTTAGTCAATCAAGTTCGTTCAGAGATGTTGAACCCCAAACAGCTAAAGATGAATTATTTAGCAAGTATGGAGCGTTCAAGTTATGTCAAAAAGGTAATGAATCTTCCTAACACATTACCGGAGCTTTTGATGCAGTTACAGAACGAAGATTCAGTTGCAGATGCACTAACAGAGCACTATTATGACCAAAACAAAGAGCGTCATGAGAGATTAAAGAACCGTATAAGAGAGGAATTAATTAAGAATGCAGATGAGAGCTTTGAAGAAATCCTAAACAAGGGTTTAGGGGTAAATGAAAGGGTAGGGGTAAGTGAAAGGGATAAACCTAACAAGCCACCAGTTGATAATAAACCACCGGTTAATCCTGATATTGAGCCGGGGGTAAATGAAGGTAATAAACCAGAGATAAAACCTGAGGTGAAACCAGATACTAAGCCTGAAACTAAACCGGAGATGAAGCCGGATACTAAGCCTGACGTTAAACCTGAGGTCAAACCAGACACTAAACCGGAAGTTAAGCCTGAGGTCAAACCAGACATCAAGCCGGATGTTAAGCCTGACGCTAAACCAGACATCAAGCCTGAAACTAAACCGGAGATAAAACCTGAGATAAAACCAGATACTAAGCCAGA
>CALUWB010000021.1 GCA_944324375.1 Candidatus Gastranaerophilales bacterium
CGGTGAAGGACTCCGTTTGCGATTAGAAAAACGATTAAGTATCGTTTTTCGTAACATTTATTCTTTTATTAAATAGCGTATCCAAAGCAAATGGAGGGAGTGAGAACCCGTTTGTTCGAAAATTTAAAAATAAATTGCATATTCAAAATAATATGTTTAACCCGAACAAATTGGTTCGAATCCCAGTTGCTTAATCTTTGCTTGAAAAAATAGGCCCGGTGAAGGACTCCGTTTGCGATTAGAAAAACGATTAAGTATCGTTTTTCGTAACATTTATTCTTTTATTAAATAGCATATCCAAAGCAAATGGAGGGAGTGAGAACCCGTTTGTTCGGAAATTAAAATAAATTATAAATATATACAATTCAAAACATTTACCCCGAACAAATTGGTTCGAATCCTTATTTCTTAATCTTTGCATGAAAAAATAGGCCCGGTGGGATTCGAACCCACGACCAAAAGATTAAGAGTCTTCTGCGCTACCACTGCGCCACGAGCCTATATGGTAATTACTTTATTCAGTTTTATTGTGGTGATTTACAATTTGAGAAAATACTTAAGCTTTCTCAACCATAGAAAACCACTTGCAACATTGTAATTATATGCCTAACTAATCAAAATATCAAGCTCTTAATCTAATATTTCTTTTATTCTTTGTTGAGCATCTTTGTTCATATCATAGTTTGGTGTTGATTTTTTTATGTAATCATAATGACGATAATACATGCCAATATCACCACTATTTGTCAATACTAAGGAGCCTTTTGATGTATTTCCAGCATATGCTAGATAACTTTCTGCTTCATTACCATTTTCTAATTTTACAGGTGTTGTTTTTTCAAATGTATGATTCAACAATCTATTTCTTAAAATCTGTGGTTCTTGTGTTTTATTTATTAAAGTTTTTGCTTTTTGAAATAAATCTTGCGTTTCTGGTTTCATTTTCTCGGATATATATTCTAAATTCTTATGTTTAAAATTCTTAAAATGTATATCCGAGGTCATTTTAGGTAGAATAACTCCCCTATTTTTTATCTCCATTTTATCCTCTTTTTATTTAATATAGTTGTGTAGTAAACCCTGTTGTTATTATTATTTTTTCATACTTATCTGCTAATTTTATTATATCTTGAGTTACACCTGGTAATATAAACATTGAAACTCTATTTTGAATAGCTGCATTAAAATCAGTTATTGTTATTGGTAAATCTGAAGCCAAAACAGATTCTTTTGCTGTATCACACGCATAATTCATTGCAAATTCTGTTGCCTGACTCTGCATTCCTTGAGAGATTGCTAATGTTTTGAAATCTTTCGCCACAACTATTGCATTACTTTTTTTTTTTTTTTCAACTTTCCAAGCAAAAATGCAGTCTTCTATTTGTTCTACTTGTGGTTTTGTTTTTGTTACAACTTTAAAGTTATCTTTACTCAAATCTGTTTTATTTACTTCTTGAACTAAAGTGCCAAAAGGAGTAATTGTTATATCCTCATCAACATAGTTTTTAAAATCTTTTAATGGGGTATTTAATAATACATACCGGATTGAATTTTTTTCTAAAATTGATATCACTTCATCATCAAATGCAGGGGCAATTACTAAATGACCAGCATTTAATTGCATTGCTGTTTTTTTATCTAAAGAATCTGTAAATGCAACTACTCCTGTTAAAGCATCAACAGGATTACAATCTATTGCCTTTATCAAGGCATCTGATAATGTTGCTCCCAAAGCTACTCCTGTAACCTGAGAACCTTTTGTTATTGCAACACCTTTTACATCATAAAATTCAGATACAATTTCAGTAGCTTTTGTTAATCCTATAATATCATTATATGTTAACTCATATTTCGTTTCATAATCAACAACATCGTTAGTTTTATTCAATGTTGCCATTTGTTGCTTATTTGATCCATGTTCTAATTGTTTTATAAATTCAAATGTTAAATTATCCATATATAATCCTTTTCTAGTTAATCCCTGAAACAGGCGCAGGTATAGGCGCTTGTTGAGAAGATTGAGAGTTCATATTACTTTGATTCGGAACGGGAACATTTGTATGAGGAACATTATTCCCTACACCTTGCACTTCTTGTGGTGTTATATTTTTAGGTTGTACCGGAGTTACAGGCGTAACTGGAACCATTTGTACTTCATCAACAGCTTCATCTTCAATTCTACTATTATTTGACTGTCCTTGATCTGAAGATGTTAGTTTTGGATTTGTTTTTCTTGGTGCCCCATCCAACTTCACCTCTGGATATTGAAAATCTTCACTGCCAATACTATCTACTGCAACTTTCATAATATCACGCCATATAACAGCTGGAACACTACCACCTGTTAATCCTCCCATTTTTGTATTGTCATCATTCCCAACCCAAACTCCTGCTACAATCGTTGGAGTATAACCAACAAACCAAGCATCTTTATAATCATCTGTTGTTCCTGTTTTCCCTGCTGCAGGTTTTCCTATTCTTGCAGCAGCACCTGTTCCACGCTCTATAACTGTTTCTAACATTGCTGTCATTATTGCTGCTGTATCTGTACTCAAAACCTTTGTTATACGTGGTCTTGATGCAGAATACAATACCTTGCCTCTAGAAGATTCTATTCTTTCAATCCCATAAGGCTCTACTTTAAAACCTCCATTTGCATATACACCATATGCTCTTGTTAATTCATACAACTTAACACCATTTGAACCTAATGCTATTGTATAATCATATTCTAGAGGTGTTGTAATTCCCATTATTCGAGCAATTTGAATAACTGCTCTTACTCCTACATATTGTATTAATCTTGCAGCACAAACATTAGAAGAGATCATTAAAGCTTTATATACTGGAATTTCTCCTCGATATTTGTTCCCGTAGTTATGAGGAGTCCAAGTCCCTGCAGAAAATGGTTTATCATCAATCAAATCATTTGGAGATACTCCTTTTTCAACTGCAGCTGTATAAATAAATGGCTTAAATGCTGATCCTGGAGGTCTTACAGCTTGAGTTACTCTATCATACTGACTTTTTGAATAATCTTTACCTCCGGCATAAGCTAGAATCTTACCATCTATTGGTGAAAATACAAATACTGCAGCTTGATTTTTATCTCCTCGTAAACCATAAGCATTCAAGTCTGCAACTATTGCTTCGTTAGTCTTTATCTGTGTTTTATAATCTAATGTTGTAATAATTTTATAACCACCTTGGCTTATTTCTTGTTCAGTAAAACCAAGTTTTTCTAATTCTCGCATTATCATATCGCAAAAATACGGAGCTTTATTCAACAAATAAGATTGTGGCATTGTTGTTAAATGAACTTTTTCTGCTTGAGCCTTTTCCATTGTTGACTTATCAATGTAATGCATTTTATACATTCTTAAAAGAACCTGATTTCTCCTTTTTATAGCCAAATCTAGATTATTGAATGGCGAATATATTGATGGAGCCTGTGGCAAACCTGCTAAAAGAGCCATTTCTGCCAATGTTAATTGGTCAAGATGCTTTGCAAAATAAATTTGAGCCGCTCCTTCAACACCATAAGCACCGGAACCCAAATATACATTATTCAAATACATTGTAAGAATCTGATCTTTAGTTATAGATTTTTCTATCTGAGCTGCAATAATAATTTCTTTTATTTTTCTGCTGAACGATTGCTCATTTGATAAAAATAGCATTCTTGATAACTGCTGAGTTATTGTACTTCCACCTTGAACAACTCTACCAGCAATAGCATTTTCAACAACAGAACGAGCAACCCCACATAAATCATAACCGGGGTGATTATAAAAATTTTTATCCTCTGTCGCAACTATAGCTTCTTTTAATTGTTTTGGGATTTGATTTGCTTCAACTTTTGAAAAAGTACAAGCATTGAATGTTTTTATTACTTCTCCATCAGAAGATAAAAACTTTGTAACCATATTAGGTTTAAAATCTGATAAATTAGCTATTGGAGGCAATATTGCAAGATATAATTTTAATGCAACAAAACCTGCTAATACACAAGCTACACCTACAATAAATAATCTTTTTATATTATCTAAAACCGAATCATTCTCTGAATTTGAACGACTAACCTTTGTATAACTTTTTACTCTCTTTGGTACTGAATACTTTGACATACAAATATCCTTCTATACACTCCTTCTTCATGCTAATATTGTACCAAAAAAATCTTATGAAGGTATAATGTTAAGCATGCTTGAATTTTTAGAAAATATTAAAAATGAATTTCTTTCATATTTTGTACCTGAAAAGGTCGAATATAAAATCGAAGGAGAATGTAAAAAATGTGGAAAATGTTGTAACTACATGTATAGCTTTGATACTTATACTGAAAAAGAATTCAAATTTATGCAATTTTTATTCCCTTCATATAGAAGGTTTTATATAAGAGGAAAAGATGAAGATGGTAATTTAATTTTTGCTTGTAAATATGTAACTAAGGAAGGCTTGTGTTCTGTTTATGAAAAAAGACTTCATATGTGCAAAAAATACCCTGCAAAAAAAATATATTTCCCTGGAAAATTACATGATGGTTGTGGGTATAAAATTATTAAAAAATCTTTTGAAGATTATATGAATTAATTAAGCTATATATTTTTGAATTGCTAATTTATCAAATACCTCGATACTATCTTTTGAATGGATGAAAATCATTGCACTAATTAAGGACTTGAATGATTGAAAATCTTCAAAACTCATTTTTTCTCTTAAATCAGTCATATTATTGGCCATAAATTCTGTTATTATTGTTTTATCGTTATAAACTAGCTCTGACAAATAATCAAATGCTTGTTTTGTTTTTACACCTTCTAAATATACTATGTCTGGGGATTGAAACTCAATAAATCTTAAAGCCTTATCAAGATTAAATCCAACATTTTCATTTAATTCACATTGATGAACATTATTTAAATTATATTTAGATAATGATTCAATAGTCATTATATTTTTATTATACTTTGCAGCTTCCAATAGCAAAGAATATATTATGTGTGTTTTTCCACTTAATTGCGACCCACAAACTAATATTATACCGGGTTTATCTAATGACTCCTGCAATAATTTCCTTTGGCGTTCATCTTTTATTATTTCAAATAAATCTTTTGGTGGTTTATATATTTTTAAAGCAATTCGTTCGCCAACAATAGTAGGAAATGCAGAAATACTTGCGACTAAGGTTGTTTCATCTACCTTAAAATTTAATTTCCCTAATTGTGGAACTTCGCAAACTGAAGGATCTAAATTAGACAACAATTTTAATTTAGAAACAAAAGACGTAACAAGTATTAATGGAATAATACCTTTTGACCAGGCATCATTTTGTTTTTTAAATACAACGTTCAAACCTTCATCTACTTGTTCAAAATACAATTCATGAACACCTTCAAACAATGCTTGTTTTATGATTGCTCTGATTATTTTTTGTATATGTTCTTCTGATAAATCATCTTTATGAAGTTCTTCTCTCCAATCAAATGAAGAATCATATTCATTTGTAAAAATTTTATCTACAGTATCTGATGTTTTATAATACTCATCTATTTTATTTAATATACTAGCTTCTGATGCCAATACTGGTTCTATAGAACATTCTGCTGTCTCCATTATTTTATCAACAACAAATAAATCTAAAGGATCTGTCATTGCAACGGTTAAAACATCTTCTATCTTAAATAACGGAATTATTTTATATTTTGATGCATCTGCAAAACTTATATATCTTAAACAATTCACATCTAAGGAATAATCATCTAAATTTACATAAGGAATATGTAATTTTTGTTCTAAAAATTTTAACAAAGTTTCTTCGGATAAAACCCCTGAATTTATAAGTGCTTGGCCAATATTAATATTTTCAGCATTTGCTAAATTTTCAGCTTGTTCTAATATTTCATATTGAACTAAACCATCTCTTACAAGTTCATATTTCCATTTTTCTAATGTCTTGTTTGTTACTACTTCCATTAAAACCTTCTTATTAGTTTTTTATTATTTTATTTATTTAGATACTCATTTACCCTTTGAACAACATAATCCAAATCAAAAGGTTTTGTTATATATTCATCAGCTCCTGTTTCTTCGCCTATCAATTTATCTTCTTCTTGAGAACGAGCTGTTACCATTATTATTGGGATATCTTTATATTTTTTATCATATTTCAATAAACGACTAATTTTATAACCATTTATTTTTGGCATCATTACATCAAGAATAATCAAATCTGGCATTATTTCTTTAGCCATTCTTAAGCCATCTTCACCATTATATGCACAGTAGCAAGTATATCCGGTTACTTCTAGAACAAATTTTAAACTTTCTACGATATCTTGCTCATCATCAACGATTAGAATTTTTTTCATCGGATACTCCTTCTACTACATATGAGTACATTATATCACAATTTTTATACTTTTCAGTATTTCGAGATATTACCTCATTTATTCGTTTTTGTAAAAACTCTGCAAATGTTTTATTTCCATCTACTATTGCTAATGATAATATTGAATTTTCGGAATTCTCTTCCATATATGAATGCATTAAATACGCATCATTAAATATTTTTTCATCTTTTATTAAACTTGTTATTGTTTTTTTATCTGTTTTTAAATTAATAGACAATAAAGTCGAATTCTTCTCTTTAGCTTTTTGCATTAATTGTTTTTTGGTAAGTAAAAATTTAGTTTTTGATGTAGATATTGGAACTACAAAATAAAAATTTGAGCCTTTATTTATTATACTATCACACCATATTGCACCATTATGCGCTTCAATTAATTGTTTAGCTATAGCTAAACCCAATCCTGACCCTCCTACTTGCCTTGATAATGAATTTTCTATCTGTTGGAATTTATCAAATACTTGTTTTAAATTATCTTTATCAATACCAATACCTTGATCTGAAACACAAACTTGAACATAATCCCCTGATAATCTTTCTATATCAGATTTAAAACATTCTTCTACTTGTATATCTTTAGAATTAATTATTGTTGATGTTATTTTGATTTTTCCATGATTTGGAGTAAATTTTATTGCATTTGATACTAAATTTGTTAATACTTGTTCTAACCTATTTGTATCTGCATATATTTCTATATCTGAATTTGCAACATTATCATATTCTAATTCAATTTCTTTTTCTTTTGCCATACTTTGCAAATTATTTTTTACATATTCTATCACTGGTAAAATACTTGCATTAGTATATTTAAAATCTAATTTACCAGCTTCAATTTTTGAAATATCTAATAAATCATTAATAATTCCTGAAAGCCTTACAACATTTCTTTTTGCCATATCTAAAAATTTTATAGTATTTTCTTGTAGTTCTCCTGTTTTCCCACTTGTAATTATATCTAAAGAATTCTTAATTGTAGTTAAAGGAGTCCTTAATTCATGAGATACTATTGATATAAAATCAGATTTTAAACGTTCTAATTTTTCTAACTTTTTATTTGCATCAATTATTTCTTGATATAATATAGCACTTTTTAAAGGTAAAGAAACTTGTTGGACAATTGTTTGAAAACAAGTAGAATCTTCTAATGTGAAATCTGTTTCCCTAAATATTTCTGTAAAACCATGACAATCATTATTTACATCAATAAATGATAATAAATTATCAAAGTTTAATACTTCAAAATCGTAATCTGAAATCGCATACTTAACTTTTTTTTCAACTACAATATCATCTATATTTATATCAAAACTATTTGAAGAATTTCGTGATTTATAATTCATTACAGCTCGCAACTTTAATGATTCTACAAGCCTTTCTGATGGATTATATGTAGAATCGATTAGTAAAACAGGCTCTTGCGAAGTTTTAAATGTTAATGTACACAACAAATTATAATTTAATGATTTTTCAATCCCATCATTCATTATTGAAATTAATTGTTCTTTATCCAAACTTCCTGACAAATTCGATGTTGTGGTATACAAAACATTTAATTGATATAAACTGTTAGCTAACTCCTTATTGGATTTTGCTAATTTTACTAATGATTTTTTTGTTTTTATACAAGAATTTATGGAAGCTCTTAAAACGGTTGGTGAAAAAGGATAAGATATAAACATATTTGCATGGTTTAATATATCTTTTGTTACATCTTTTTTATTTAATATTAAAATCGTAATAACATTGAATTCCTTTATTTGCCTATACAAATACTTAAAATCTACAGATTCTATATCACAGTCAAAAATTACAATATCAGGATTCTCAACTTTTAAAATATCGATTATTAAAGTTTCATCACAACTAACTAACAACTCTTGCCCTGAAAGAATCGTTTTTATATCTGTTTCATAGCTACTATTTTCTGTTACTAGTAATAACTTTGCCATATTACTATGGTAACAATAAAACAAATTAGGGCAAATTCTTTACATTTCTATATAGGCTAACCTAGGCGTTAAAAAATATTAGTGAATCGGGTAATATTCAAAATATCTGGTTTTTTGTTAAATATAATCATTAAATCTTTTTCATACTTCCAGCTATTCTTAATTCCAAGAGACGTTATCGTCTCTTTTTTTTATGTCTAAAAAATTATCTTATTACTCTACGTTCTAACCATCTAACACAACGTGTTGGGATATTCTCATTCTCTGCATTAATTGAATCAACTAAAATCGTTTTACAACCTAATAATTTCCCTGCAACAATATCTGTTAAAGGCCTATCACCAACCATTACTGCTTCATTTGGGTTTACTCCTAAATTTTCAAGATATTTTTTCATTTTCTTTGGATTAGGTTTTGAAGCATGACCAATTACATCAAAGTCTGAAATATTTTTGACTTTATTAATGTAGTCTTCTGATTTGTTATTCGAAATAACTGCAATAGTAAATTTTTCTTGAACTTCTTTCAACCATTCTTCTGTTTCCGGACGATAGCAACCTGACTTCGAAATCATTATTGTACTATCTAAATCAAACATTATAACTTTAATACCTTGATTTAATAGCTCATCTAAATCTATGTCGTATACACATTTCAAATTATAATCAGGTTTAATTATCATTATTTTTTATCCCTACAGTTCTTACTATAGCATATTTATAATCTTTAATTTCATCCTTAAATTTTATAAAAAGTTCATCATTAGTATTCGCAAAATCTAAATTTTCACCTTCATTATTTTTGATTTCAATTGCTTGTGTAACAAATTTTTCCGATGGAGAAATAACTTCAATATCAGTATTTACATAGAATTTGTTTTTTACTTTCACTTTATAAATATCATCTAACTTATCCCATACTTCGCATAAGAAATCAGCTCCAGCTAAACCTTTAGAAATATTATAACTATAACCATCTGCTGGATATTCCCCGTCTCCTAGATAGAAACCTGTTGTATATCCTCTATTTCCAACCTTTAATAATTCATCATAGTATTGAGATAAATCAGCATCTCTATTTTCAAATACTGTATCAATTGCTTCTCTATATGCTTTTGCTACAGCTGATACATAATAAAGACTCTTTGTCCGGCCTTCTACTTTTAAAGAATCAACACCTGCATCAATTAATTTACCTAAATGTTTAACTAAACATAAATCTTTTGTACTCATAATATGAGTACCTCTTTCATTTTGTTCAATTTCATAATATTGTCCTGGCCTTGTTTCTTCAACAAGTTTATAACTCCATCTACAAGGTTGACAACAATTACCTTGATTAGCTTCTCTTTCTCCATTTGTCATATAGTCACTTATTAAACAGCGACCAGAGAAAGATACGCATTGAGCTCCGTGAACAAATACTTCTAGCTCCATATTTGGAACTTTTTCTTTAATTTCTGCAACATCTTTTATTGGTAACTCTCTTGCGAGAATAGAACGAGTAGCTCCTAAATCTTGCCAAAATTTAACGGCTTCATAGTTAAGCGTATTTGTTTGCGTACTAACATGTATTGGTGTATTAGGCATATAACGTTGAGCTATACGCATAATACCTATATCACTTATAATCAAAGCATCTGGATTAGAATCTTTTATTCTATCCATACAAGATTCTAAAAGCTTAATATCACGATTAAATGCAAAAATATTTAATGTTAAATATACTTTTTTACCTAAAGAATGAGCTAAATCAATAGCTTGTTTTAGGTTATCCATGGTTATTAATTCGCCTTTTCTCATTGCTCGCAGACTAAAATCTACTACTCCTAAATAAACAGCATCAGCACCATAACGAATCGCATATTCCAACTTTTCTAAATTGCCAGCAGGCATTAATAATTCTGGTTTTATCATAATAAGATATTAACATAAACAAAAAATTATAATATAATAAAAAAATATTTGGAGAATTTAAAATGTTTTTTGAAGGTAACAACCCTATTAAATATTTAAGAAAAAAATATTCAAAGGAAAAACTTATTATTTTTACAGGTAATAGAAAAAATTCCGTAAGGAAGTGGCAAAATATTATTAATAAAGTTCTTAGAATATTATCAAAAGATTTAAATTATGATTTATACATTTTTGATTCAGAAAATAACAAAGCATTATCAAAATTCGGAACAGTATTCAGGTATGATGAAACTTGTATTAAGTCTGCAATGTTTAAAATTGAAGATATCGTATTGGAAGGTTGTAAAAGAGCTTTTGTTTTAAATACAGACATAATGGATAAAAGGTTATACAATCCAAATCTTAGTTACAGATTCTTATTTTTATCTACAATAAAAGATATTTATTTACCAGAAGCACAACCCAATAAAGAAGTTAAAATTGGGGGTGCTGACATTTTCAACATTGTAAGAGATGTTGAAGCTCTACACACAGAAAAAATTTGTTATTGCAATAAAGAATGTTTAAAAGAATTCAAGGAACATCAATATAAATTTCCTAATCAACTTGTGTATTTTAAACTAGATAAAAAAGATTGGTATAAACATATAAAAATAATTGATGCAATCTTAGAGTAAGATATAACAAAAACATAAGTATTTAAAATTAAGAATACACAAATTCTTCTGTACCATCTTCATTTAAAATTAAGCCACATAAATGCGCATCTTTATATTTCCCACAACCTAAATCAATCCCAATCTTTCCTTCATCAATATAAGGTGCATCGAAATCTGTATGACCAAAAATTATTTTTTGAGGAAGATTATGTTTTGAATAAATAAATTTCCCCCTTATATAAACTAAATCTCTTTCAGATTGTTCCTCTAATGGTAAACTTGGGTCTATTCCGGCATGAACAAATAAATATTTATCAGTTAAATAATAAAATTTTAGACTGTTAAAAAATTCTTTATGAGTTTTATAAATATTTTCAAAACTACCATAACTTTTTACCGTTTGAGGTCCTCCATAATTTTGAAACAAATAATTAAAATACTCATCATCAGTATGTAAAAATGCATATTCATGAGACCCCATTAAATAAATACATTTATGTGTTTCTGATTGTTTGATAACTCTATCTATAACTCCTTTAGAGTTTGGTCCTCTATCAATATAATCACCCATAAAAACAAAAATATCATCAGATCTTGTTTCTATCTTTGATAATAAACGTTCTAACTTATTTAATTCACCATGAATATCTGTTATTGCTATATATCTCGACATTGTTGTTTTATCCACTCCATAATAATTTCAACAAGATATTCTTGTTGAGATTTAGTCAACTCAACTCCTTTTTTAAAAGCGTGCCATTTTTCTACACAATTACGACAACAACAAGCTGTTGCATGTTGTGCTACAAAGACAGGATGATTTCGCATTGGTGTTTGCTTACCATCATTTTTTATAAACGCAGGAGCTATTCGTTTTGCAATAAAATCCTCTGCATGTTTTTTTATTACATCAAAACCTTTCGTTTTAATATAATCTTTATCATTTATAGATAATTTAAAACGGCTTCTGAATTCTGACTTTGCTAATTTATCTAATATAGTTATACCCATAAATACATTTTAATACTAAATTTATGATATAAAAATAGTATGACTAATTATTTTTTAGAAACACAGAGGCTATATCTAAGAAAAATGACTTTTAATGACTTTAATGATATTGCAGAAATGTTGCAAGACAAAAGAGTTATGTATGCTTGGGAATACAATTTTTCTAATGAAGATGTAAATGAATGGATATCTAAAAATATAGAAAGATATGAAAAGTATAATATGGGGTATTTCTTAGCTATAAATAAGTCAAATAATGATATTGTTAGACAACTTGCGATTATACCCGATAAAATAAATGGACTTGAACATATTGAAATTGGATTTATCTTAAAACATAAATATTGGAAACAAGGTTTTGCCTTTGAAGGTGCAAAAAAATTATCAGAATACGCCTTTAAACAATTAAAAGTAAATCACGTAATTTTTGAAATACGACCAATGAATATAAATTCGATAAAAGTTGCAGAAAAATTAGGTGCAAAAATAGAAGGTTCATTTATTAAAAATGTACGAAACAAACAAATGGAACACCTTATTTATTATCTATCTGCTTAATAGGCTTACAAGGATTACCAACTGCAACAACATATGAAGGAATATCTTTTGTTACAACACTACCAGCACCTATTACTGAATTATCTCCAATAGTAACTCCAGGAAGAATTACAACATTACCACCAATCCATACGTTATTTCCTATATTAATTGGTTTTGCAGATTCTATCCAAGTGTTTCTTTCTTTAGCATTAATTGGATGAATTGCAGTATAAAATCCACAATTAGGACCAACAAAAACATTATCTCCAAATTTAATTTTTGCACAATCTAAAAATACTGAATTATGGTTTATATATACAGTTTCACCAAATTCTATATTATATCCATAATCACAAAAAAAGTTTGGTTCAATAGTTAAATTATGTCCTCTTTTTCCAACAAGACGAGTTAATATTTCATTCTTTTTCCCTTTATCATCTGGATATAAGGAATTGTATTCAACACATAATGATTTAGCTAAAAACCTATCTTGCTCTAACAATTTATCCATTGGATTATATTTTTCACCATTAATCATTTTTTCTTTTTCAGACATAAACACCTCTTTTTTTTTGAAATAATAACACAAAAATTAATAATAATTGAATTGCAATCATATAAGTGATAAAGTTATTTTGATTAATAAATATAGAACTATTAAAGGCATAATATATGGAACACATTTGGTTATTAATAAAAGCTACAGCACTAGCAGGTATTGGTGGAACAGGATTAGGTGGTATTATAGGAGCTCTATTTAAAAGAGATTCTAAAAGAACTGTTAGTCTTTTACTAAGTTTTGCTGGTGGAGTAATGACATCTATTGTATGTTTTGACTTAATTGAAAGTGCAATTGGAACAAATACAAATATTTATATTATATCTTTAGGGATATGTTTTGGTGTTGCAATGGTTTATTTGCTTAACTTATATATTGATAGAGTTACAAACCATGAAGTTAGACATATTGGTAAAAATCACCCTGCAACTGCAGATGACTTAGATGAAATAATTCACAGTAACCATTTGTCAGTTCATATGAGAAAAAGAGATACAAAATTATCATTATTTATTGCAGGGCTTATCATGGCATCTGCAATTGCTTTACATAACCTGCCAGAAGGAATGACAATCGGGGCATCATTTGCAAACAGTAAAGGACTTATGGAAGGTTCTGCTCTTGTTCTTGCCGTTTTAATTGGACTACATAATATACCTGAAGGAATGGCTATTTCTGTCCCTTTAATAAATGGTGGTGTAAAAAGAAGAAAAGCAATACTTATTACTGCTCTTAGTGGGGCTCCAACAATTATTGGAGCTTTAATTGGGTACTTTATTGGTGATATTGGAGCATTAGGACTTGCATTGAGTTTAAGCTTTGCAAGTGGTGCAATGCTTTATGTTACTTTTGGTGAAATATTACCACAATCAATACTTATGTATAGAAGTAAACTCCCTGCTTTCTTTGTCATCATAGGTATGCTAGTAGGATTAATTGTTATAAATAATTAAGTATGGATAAAAGTTTTTATAGTCAAAACACAATAATTGTTGCAAAAAAACTCTTAGGCAAAAATTTATGCCACAAAGTTGGTGATATAGTATACAAAGGAATGATTGTAGAAACTGAAGCTTACAAACAAGAAGATCCTGCTTGTCACGCATATTGTGGATTAACTCCAAGAAATCAAGTTATGTTTGAAAATGGTGGAATTAGTTATGTTTATTTCATTTATGGAATGCATTTTTGTATGAATGTTGTAACAGAAAGAAAAGGCTATGGTTGCGCTGTTTTAATAAGAGCATTAGAACCTGTTGAAAATATAGATAATTCGAATGGCCCTGCAAAACTAACAAAAGCAATGAAAATTACACGACACGAAAATGGTATTAGCTTAACTGATAAAAATTCTAATCTTTGGATTGAAGATAACCTTGACATCTCAAATGAAAATATTATTCAAACAACAAGAATTGGAATAAAACAAGGAATTGATTTACCTTGGAGATTTTATATAAAAGATAACCCTTGGGTATCTAAAAATTAAGATTTAGGAACTGTAAATCCAAATGTACAGGTTTCATCTATATTACTACTTGCATAAATTTTACCATTATGTGCATCTATTATCTGTTTTGATAAGTACAATCCTAAACCAGAACTACAAGTTAAATTTTTAGAATTAGTTACGGAATTATATTTATCAAAAATATATAATAGCTTTTCTTCTGGGATATATGGGCTATGATTAGTAATTGTTAAACATAAAAAATTGTCTTGCTCTGATATATTAATCTCAATAAGAGAATTTTTAAAACCATAATTTATTGCATTTGATAATAAATTAGTTATAACTCTTTGAATTTGAAATCTATCTGCATATATTGTAGTATCATTTATTGTGTTAATTTTTATTGTTTGCCCTTTTTCTTTGTATAAATTACTTAAATTTAAAACAGTTAATTCTACTAAATCAATTAATGAAAAATTCTCTTGATAAATATTTGCTTGACCATCATCATATAAATAAGTATCCAAAATATTGAAAATTAAATTAGACATATAATTACAAGAATCTTTTATTTGTAACAAAAAATAATCTTGTTTTTCATTTATCGTACCTAATTTTCTATCTAAAATTAAATCAAGAGCTTTTATTTGAGCTATTATTGGGGTTTTCAAGTCGTGAATTAATGTTGATACAAAAGTATTTTTTCGACTTTCTAATTCTTTTTCTTTATCAATATTTTTATTGATACAAACAATTCTTATGACATTACCATCTTTATCAAACACGGGATACTTCATTACTCTATAAACTCCATTAACACCATTAAAAAACAAACATCTTTCTTTTATTAATGGAGATTTTGTTTCTCTTATATAATTATTTTCTTCTTGAATAATAGATAATTTTTCAAGAGTACAATATTCTTGCAAATTAGTTCCTACAAAGCACTCGGATTCTAAATTAAAAATTGAAGCAAAATTTTTATTAACTAATAATATTGTTCCATCAATATTACATAAATAAACAATAAAGGAGGTATCATCAATAACTGTTTTTAATTGCAAATGTTGAACTAATATCCTTTCTTTCAATTCTTCCATTTTAGTTATATATTGCAAAACATAAAATATAAATAACAAAATTAATAATAAAAAGAATATAAATAACTCTTTATATTGACTAAAACAACATTTATTATAACAACCTAAAATTAACAAAAAAGAAATTGCCAAAATGACAATTATTGCCAATCCTCTAATTTGCAAAATTACTCCCTTCTACTTCTTAATAATTTATGTATACACAAATTTTTACCAGTTGGGTATTAGCCACTTGTTTAATTTAATTTATTTTCATTTGATTAAACATAAGAAGCTACAACATAAGGAACCTCAAAACCCCATAAATAGAGAAATACAAGTAAATCACTTAAAATCAGCTTTTATTTTTTGCAATTCATTTTTTATATTTTTTTTACAAAAGTTAATAGTTAAGAGCAATTAAATAACAGTTCTAGCTAGGTAGAAATTATATAAAACCAAAACTATAATACTTATTATCATGGGTTCTAATAATAATACAGAGAAAAAATTTGGAGCTAAGCTTGCATACGTCAGAAAAAGCAAAAAGCTTTCACAAATAAAACTAGCAGAAATAGTTGATATGAATTTTAACTACATTGGACAAATTGAACGTGGAGAAGCAAACGTTACAATGAAAACAATGATTGCATTAGCCAATGCATTAAATGTTGAATTAAAAACACTATTCGATTTTACTTTTTAATTTGATATAATAATTCTATGAATAAAATTTTATGTTTTGGTGATAGTAATACGTTTGGCTTTAACCCAAAAGATGGTTCAAGATATAAAGCAAATGAACGTTGGACAGGTATTTTAAAAGAATATGTTAAAAGTTCATATGAATTAATAGAGGCAGGCTGTAATAATCGTACAGCATTTTTTACTAATCCTTCAGGCAGAGAACAATCAGGACTAAAAGTATTTCCTGAGTACTTAAAAAAATATAATCCCCATATTGTTATATTAGCTATAGGTATTAATGATTTACAATTTCAATATAATTCTTCAAATCAAGATATTGAAGCAGGGCTTGAGAAATATCTTAATCTAATAAGTGATAAGAAGTTTATTCTTTTAATACCTTCTATTATTGAAACAAATATTCTTAAAAGTTTTTTTGCTCAAATGTTTGACGTGACATCAATAGAAAAAAGTAAAGTATTACATAAACTCTACAAAAATTTTGCAATTAAAAATAATCTAACGTATATTGATTTAAACCAAATAGTAAAGCCATCATCTATTGATGGCTTACACTATGATATAGAAATGCATAAAATAATTGCACAATCTATTTTAAAAGTTTTATAAATTCTGCTAACCATGCAGGATGTGCAGGCCAAGCAGGGGCTGTTACTAAGTTTCCATCAACAACTGCATTTGTTGCTTCAGAATTTGGATCAATCCATTCTCCTCCTGCTGCTATTACATCTGGTTTTAAAGATATATAAGCTGTACATTTTTTATTTTTTAATGCACCAGCAGTTAATAAAACTTGTGGACCATGACAAATTGATGCAATAGGTTTATTACTTTCAATAAAATATTTGACTGTATCCATTACTTTATCATCTAATCTGATATATTCAGGAGCTCTACCACCGGGGATAACTAATGCATCATAGTCACTTGGATAATAGTCTGAAAAGTTTTGATTTAATTTGAAATTATGACCTCTTTTTTCAGTATAAGTTTGATCTCCTTCAAAATCATGGATTGCAGTCTTTATAAAATCTCCTGCTTGTTTATTAGGACATACAACATGAACATCGTGACCTAACATTAATAGAGCTTGATAAGGAACCATTAGCTCATAATCTTCTACAAAATCACCTGCGATAATTAATATCTTTGACATAAAAACCTACTTTCTGATTTCAAAAGTGTTATCTTTGTCTTCTTCAGAACCAGCTAAGAAAGATGCTCCCATTACTTTTATTTTTGCCGTATTTAATACATCTTTCAATCTTGTTTGTTTTGTATAAACGTCAATTATAACTTTTCTTGGATTATTAGTTATATTTATTATTCTGTAAGAGCAAGGATATGTTGCTAATGATGGAGTATCAATATATAAAATATTGTCTTCTTGTATTAATTTAGTTCCATGATAATGTCCAGAACAAACAATAATTGGATTTTTATATTTATGTAATACATCCATTACATCATATCTGTTTAATAATCTATGGCCTTCACTTACATATGGTTCAATTATTGGAACATGCATACATATTATAACAACATCATTTTTTGATTTTTTTAACTCGCAATCTAACCATTCTAATTGTTCTTGAGATATTTCACCATTTGTTGTTACTCTATCTAAGATAATTGTATCTAAGCATATAACCTTGTAACCTTTTTTAGGCACAAATGAATAATAAGGACCTTTGTGTGAAAAATTAGGATTATGTCCACATAAAATGTCAAAAAATTCACTTTTTGACATTACACAATCTTGAACATCATGATTTCCTAATAATCCATACCAAGGTGCTTTTAAACAATTAGCTCTTGATATAAATTCTAATAATTGGCTCTTTTTAGGCTTATTTACTAAATCTCCTGTAAACATTACAAAATCAATACAAGGGGTATCATTTATTTGCATTATTACATCATCTAATATTTGAGGAGAAGAGCTTAAAACTTTATAAGTTGTATCTTGTTCTATAGATGAATAATGAGCATCACTCACTTGAGCAAATTTTAAATTACTTGCATTAGCATCTAGAAAATAAAACCAAATACCACCTGCTAATAATAAGGTAAATGTCCAATTTAATAATCTTTGAAAAAATGTTTCTTTCTTTTTGTAATGTCGTTTCATCTATTTAATATCCTATCGATTTCACGTTTTGTTCTTATTACACCTTCTTTATCTGAAGTTCTTACATATATATCTAATTTTGCTTTATACAATTCTAGATTTTGTGGGTATTTTTTTATTCCCAAATTTATAATATTTATTGATTCTTTTTTATTATCTATATCTAAATATATGTATGCCAAATCAAAATAATCTTTAGAAGTTTTTGATTCAATTAATTCTATCTCTTTTAATGTTTTTTTATAATTGGTTACATCGTTAATATTTTTATATACTTTTGCAACATTATACAAATATAATGGTCTTGTTTGAGATAATTTATAGGCTTCTTTATAAACCAATAATGCATTATCATAATCTTTCAACAAGACATAACAATTACCTAATTCATTTAACACTTCTGAATTTGGATTTTTTATAGATTTTAAAACTGCAATAGCACCATATATATTATCTAAATATTTTTCAATTTCAGATAAACATAATCTATAATCTATACAATTATTTATTATTGCAGCTTTTAATATATAATTTTTAGCAACATGATAATCCTTCATTGCTAAATAATTACGATATAACATAAAATATGCATAATCGTCTTTATTATTAAACTCGATATATTTTTCTAGTGTTGAATTAGACCAAGCATAATCTTTGGTTAGATAATATATATCTGCTAACTGAATATATGATAACGAAAAATTTGGCACAATTAATGTAACTTGATTAAAGCATTTGATAGCTTGTTGGTATTTACCTTGCTCTTTATTTACAACTCCTAATAAATAATATGCACAATAATCATTTTTATTATTCTGAATAACTTTAGTTAAAATTTGATAAGCTGACTTATACTCGTTATTATCTATTAACATTTGAGACAAATTTAGCATTGGCGCAGAAAAATGATTATTAATTCTATATGCTTTAGTAAATACTTTTTCTGCATTTCTATATTTACCTAATTTCCAATAACATAAACCTAAATTATTATATGCATATATATTTCTCAAATTATATTTTATTGATGTTTGAAATGCTATCTTCGCATTTTGATAATCTTTATTTAAATAAAATTCTTCTCCTTTAAAATTATATTCATCAGATTGAATTACTCCTGTTTTTTCACCTGTAGGCCTAACATTAATGGTTTTATTCAATAATAAATCTGATATTGTACCTTGAGGTTCAGTTAATATAACATTTAAGTAATTTGCACCAAAATGAGATGGACTAATCGCTAATACTTGCTTTACATATTCAAGGGAATTAACAAATTCTCCATTATTATAAAAATTTTTTGCCATATCAAAATAGTCTTCCACTACATCTGTTGCAAATGTTGGAAGTGAAATAAAAGCCATAAGTGATAGTAATACAATATGTTTCTTCATATTCAACTCTCAATTATCTTATGGCTTTTATTATACTACAAATTATTATTTTTAAGCAAAATCGTATTATTTTGTAAGATTTTTTAAATAATTAGGTAATGCAAATCTTGCATTATGATAATCTCTATTATAAATCTTACAAGATTCAGTTATTGCTTGTTCTCTATCTTCTGCATAATATGATAAAGGTTCAACTTCTTCTGAGCAGAAAGCCCAAGCCCAATATCCACCTGGATATGTTGGAATATTTGATGTATAAGTTGAACAAATTGGAAAAACTTTCTTTAACAATTTGTACATTTTACTAATTTCTTCTTTATTAACAACTGGAGATTCTGATTGTGCTGCTAATATACCACCTTTTTTCATTGATCGTTTTACATTAGTATAAAATTCTTCTGTAAATAAACCTTCTCCAGGTCCCATTGGGTCTGTTGAATCAATAAGAACAATATCATACTCATCAACTTTATCTTTTATAAATTCTATTGCATCTTCAACTTTTATTTCAACTTTTGGATTATCTAATTCACAAGCCATTGATGGTAAATATTTTTTACAAGCATCAATAACCATTCCATCAATTTCACATAACACTACTTTTTCAACTGTATCATGTTTTAGAACTTCTCTTACTGTTCCACCATCTCCACCACCTATAACCAATACTGATTTTGGTGCTTTATGATGCATCATAGGAATATGCGCAATCATTTCATGGTAATGATATTCATCACCTTCTGTGCACATCATTAAATCATCTAAAGTTAAAAATCTGCCTAGTGCACTATCAGATTCTATTACTTCAACCTTTTGAAACTCTGATTTATCAGAAAATAATACATTTTTTTTCTTTATTGCTATTCCGAATCCTGCTGGTGTAATTTCTTGATAAAATTCTGTCATAATTTAATATCTCCTGCTAAAATGTGAATATGTAAGTGAAAAACTTCTTGTCCTGCATCTTTCCCTGTATTTATAACTGTTCTATAAGATGATATTCCTTCTTGTTTTGTTACTTTTCTAACTATATTCATTAAGCGACCTAACAATTCAACATCATCAAGTTCATTTAAACTTGGAACATGTAAACGTGGAACCACTAATAAATGAATGTTAGCTTTTGGGTTTATATCATTAAATACAACAGCATCCTCATCTTCATAGACAAATTTTGTTCCAAAATCGCCATTGATAATTTTACAAAAAATACAATCTGTCATTGCTTTCTCCTTGTCTTGATTAGAATAACTTAAAAATAATAACAAGTAAATAAATGTAACATTTTTATAATTTATAACAAAATTATTTTTTAGAAACATTATTTATTATAGAGGTTATTATGAATGGGATTTTATTAAATCATAATAAGTTTAGTATTTATAATAATTATAAAACAACTTATTCTGATAAAAAAACTAAATACAATATAAACAATATAAATAATTCAAAAAATCAAACGAAACCTGTATATGCATATCAAATTTCAAATATACACTTTGGTTCTAGAAATATTAATGAATTATATGAAGAATATAATTGGTATATTAACAAAGATCATACTCCTGCAATTCACGCTTTTTTAAAAATTAAAGCTGATAAACAAGATATGGATAATTTCCTCACTGCAATACTAAACACAGATGATAGAAGTTATCAACTTATTGACAGCCTTGTAAAACAACCTAGAAAAATATCAGAACTTACAGATAGCCTTGCTGATAAAGTTGGTACTCAATCAAAAAATGTTATGCCTTTTTTCATTGATAGTCCATACAACAAAGCTTATAATAAGTTTATTAATAAAAAATATCAAGAAGCACATACAATATCTGAATTACTAAAAGTTCGCCCAGATTGGAAAGGAAGCGTTTTATTAGAAAAGTATCACAAATTAAAAGGAAATGATGCTTTTGAAATAGGCAATATTCCTAGAGAATTCCCAAATAACCATCTTTTTTTAATAGCCAATTATTTAAAAGACAAGATGGAAATTGGAATAAAACAAAAAAAAGATATTCCAAATTTAAAATTAGATAATAGAGAATATGAATTCAAATTTTTTACAGAAGGGAAATCAGATAAAAATGTATTTGGAGTATTTACCCCTGAAAGAAAAAAATATGTACTTAAAATGAGTGATGAAAAATATAAAAGCCTTGATAAACCTTTTGCCCTAGGGACTCTCGCTAAAATTGATACATATTTAACAACTAACAGAAGTAGAAATTCAGCTCCTCTATGCTACTATAACCACGATAAAAATATGTCTATATATAAATATATTGAGCATTATAGCATTAATAATAACAATAATTCATTAGAAGAGATTTCAAAACATCTTCCAGACTTTAAATCACTTGGTTTATCATACAATGATAATGTTGGTAACAAAAATTACTTTATTCTTAAAAATGATTCAAATGAAGATTTAAAAAATACAGAAGGTTTTGAAGAAGCAATTATGCGAAATGAATGGATATCTGTTGATAATGATCATGTAACTTACAACAATAAATTTCAGCCATCTATTTCAAAATATCATGCTCCTCTTCCTAATGCAATGCAAATATGCCTTTAATTAGCTTTTTGTGCATACCTTGGATTTACTGCCAACCAACGGAAAGTTTGTTCTTCTACATCTGGCATATCAATAACAAATGTACCACCATAGCGTCCACGAGCAAATCTTAAAATCCCTTCATCTGCTAAATTATTTAATGCTTTTCTTATTGTATTTGGGCTTAAATCTAAACTCTCAGAAAATTCTCTTATTGATGGAAGTTTTGAACCTATTCCGTAATTTTCTGTTATAATTTTCTTTATTTTATTTTGGACCTTTTCATAATGATAAAATGCAGTATCTTGAGCTGAAGCAAATATTGACATTTCTCGTCTTGGCTCAAATGCAGAATTCATAGACGTATTTACAACAATTGTACCATAAGTACCTCTACGAGATAATAACATGTTCTCTTTCTCCAATTGTTTTATTGAATTATGAATTGTTTTTACACTTACCTTAAACTTTTCTGCTAATATGTTATACGAAGGAATACGTTCTCCTATTTTATAATTATCAGATATAAACTCTTTTATATCTTGAGTTATCTTATTCACTAAACTCTCCGAATTAATAACATCTTTAGTTTCAAAATCTTTATTAACTAACACAAGACTATCCCCAGTTTTTTCTAATATTCCATCATTAATCAATTTATTTATTGACAAACGTACTGAATTTAATGATAATTCAGTAATTTGAGACAATTTCCTTGATGATATTAATTTATCCCCAATATTTATGCCTGATGTCTGTATGTATTTTTTTATTATATCTACTGCAATATCTGTTTTTGATGTCTGCTTTCTTACAGTTTTTATATCATCAACATCTTTTACTATTGCACCAATTCTTTGTTTTAGAAATATATAACCTTTATCTTCCAATATTTTAAAAACATTTTGAATTGTACCTAAGCTCACACCTAAAGAATATGCAAATTCTGCCTTAGTTGGTAATAAACAATTAACCAAATTTTGGCGATCTAACCAACTACATATCCAATCTGCTATTACTTGTGATTTATTAGTATTCTTTAAATTTGGACATTCAATATCAATATCACTTATTAAAATTTTTCTTAATTCATTTTTTTTATAATTTATATAATTCATAAAAATCCTTTTTTAATAGTATACTATAAATATAAAAACAAACACAAATTCTTTACATATTCTTTATGCAATAATCTGTTTTTGTTTTCTTTCATTTTCTAATTTTTCTCTAATTCTTTTGGTTGTTGCAAATTCTGTATCATTAGAAAGTATTCTTTTTGCAAGCATAATACCAGGCAACAACACTCCTAATGCACCAATTGTTGAACCAATATTCATCTTAATAGAATTTCTTTTTAACTTTCTAACTTGATTAAAGAATGTATCAACATCTTGACCAGAAGCTTTAAATTGCCCATAAAGTTTTTTGATATTTGCATGAGTTTCTCTCATTGTACTCATATCAATATACTTTCTTGTATCGATTTTTCCAGTATCGATTTTCTTTTTAAAGAAACCTAAAAATCCTTTATCTCTAACTTTATAATTTTCAATAATATCAGACTTCTTAGCAGCTTTTACAACAGCATTATCTGGATTATTATGAATAAATTCATATAAATCAGCATCTTTAGCCAACATTTCTGCTGTTGGTTTTGGTGGATTGAAGAATTCTTTAACTTTTTGAATGAATGGAGTTTTCTTTTCTGAGATTTCATATTTTGGGAAATCATTCAAGCTCTTTTCAATTTTACCGGATTTGAATAATTCCTTAAATTTGTCATCTTCAAGAACTCTTGAATCAAGAGCAATAGATTTATTATGTTTTTTATCAGCTCTATTATTCATAAAATCTTGAATTTTGCCACCCAAATAATACATGAAAAATAAGAAACCACCTTCTTTTATAGTGTATCCCATAAATTCTTGTGGATCTCTTGATTTAGCAAGTCTTTGACCAGTAATTCCTGCATCTAATACATACATATTTTTTACAGGATCTAAAATAAAATCGCTCAATCCTCCTTTAAATGAAAGGTTATTATGTTTTTTTACAGCAGAAAAAGCTGTCTTATTAATATTTTTTGAAACAATCATCTTGCTATTATTTTCAGACTGTTTCATCTGCTCTCTTATTCTTTTTTCTACTTTTTTATCTGTATATTTTTGTTTCTCATTTGTCAAAATATCATAAGAAGCTAAAGCTAAAACCGTAGCTGCAGCAACCTTAACAAAGTTTAAAGTTCTGAAATTCTTAGGATTCATTCCAATTTTTTCAATATCTTTCCTAATCTTATCAGTTGGAGCATACTTCATTGTTTTTTCATAAATAGCTTTATTTTCTAAATTTCTAATATCATATTTAGGATCGTATTTTGCTGTTTTGAAAAGAGTTTTATCTATAATTTTTTTAAAAGCAGGTATAGCACCTAACCAAATAACCTCTGTTCCTACTTCATCAATAAATCTATCTTGAGCTTCTTCTTTCTTACCTGTAATATATGATGCAGTTGTTAAACCTAAACAATTTGCACTATCTTTTACCCCTAATGGGACAAGGGATTTTGGATTCCCTAATACTGAATATATTTTTGCTGGTGAAATCATTTCCTTTTCCTTACTATATTAGCCTGTGTATTACAAGCCCCAAATTAAATTCATTAATTCGACGATTGGAGCATTCGCCTTTATAGTAATTCTTCGTCGGATATTCAAAATTTTATTCATAATTAACCTTCCTTTTTTATTAAGTCCATTGAAAATAAAAATTTACTATTTTACACTTAAAATTTAATAAAATTTTACAAAAAAATAAGACCTCATAAGGTCTTGTTTTTATTAGCACAAATTAAGATGTTTTTTAATAAAAACAAGCCTTAAATTCTATATGCTAATCGTCGTAAATTTTTTATCATAAATAAATACTAACTTAAATCATATTGTTTGTAAAGTCTATTTATATAACCTAACTTCTGTACTTGACATTTAATCATATCTTTTTTAACATGATAATCAAATGGCGACATGGCCAAGTGGTAAGGCAGGAGCCTGCAAAGCTTTTACCCCCAGTTCGAATCTGGGTGTCGCCTTTTTATTTATTTTTATTGAAAAAATATCATTCGTGAACTAAAATAAGCATATGAAGAAGTTGTTTGTTTTAGTTTTTATTTTTTTTATAGGTCAGATTGGATTTTGCCTTGATAAAACTATCGAAACAGAACCTTCTATAATAAATAATCCTGAAATCATAAATGAACCTAGCAAAACTGAAACAAAAACATTAGAAGGTAGCGTTCAAGTTAATGAATTTGAAGAAATTTCACTTGATAAATCTATTGAAAGACCAACTCTTAATATTAAACCAAACAACACAATTCTCCCAATATACACTCCCGGTCTTGGAGATTCTAGAATTAGAACGAGAAGTGCATTAGCAAAATCTTCAAAATTAACAGGAGAAGAATACTATATTAGGCCTGTATTTAATATTGTACAGGAACAAGCAGGAAATTTCTCTTATGGAACATATTATGGAGCATCTTTAGATAATGCTCAGATGACATATTCAACATCTTGGTTCACCAGATATGATGGAAAAAAATATGCAATTACTGGAACATACAGCACAGATTCTCAATCAATAAATGGATCTTATCAAAGTATGCTTGGAATTTCTCCAGAAATAAAACTTACAAAATCTTTATCATTGAGAGACACTGTTAAGACATATATGGGAGTTCCTGTTAAAAAAAATCAAATATCATTAATTTATACTCCTCAATTAAAAAAATATATTGATAGTTTAAGATTTGAACTAGGATTATCTCAATCTTTTTATGAAAGTGGAGCAAATAATTCTTCAATTGAATTTTCAACTAAATTTAAGTTGTAATTGTGTATAAATACATATATAATTATTTTATATTATGAAGAAAAATAGAATTAAAAATAAAAAATTAGCAGCAATAACTAAAAAGAAAAATCAAAAAAGACAACATCATACGCAATTTTATTATTCTTTTTTGACAATTATTTTACTGCTGTGTCTTGCTCAAATATCATTTAGTGCAATTTTAAATATTTCTAAGATTATTGCATATAAGCAAAAAATTGCAACAATTGCTAAAACAGCTGAAGAAGCAGAAAATAGAAATTTAGAATTAAAGAAAGATATTAAGAATTTTTCATCTGTTGCTACATTAGAATCAATAGCAAGAAATAACCTTAAAATGGCTAGCAAAGATGAAGTTCTTATTATTGTTAATTCAAAAAAAGAACCTCCAGTAACAAAGAAAAAACACCTATTAGGAAACAAAAAAGAGAATCAAAAAAATGAAACAGCTAATGATTGAAGCCTTTGAACTTAAAAGAAAAGGTTATTATAAACAAGCAATTGAATTATTTTATAAAATGTTAGCAAAAGAAAATGATAATATAGAAATATTATCAGAACTTGGGAATTTATATTACTTTTTAAAAAATTATGATAGAGCTATTCACTATACAATGAAGGCTCTAGAAATAGATAGTACTCACATTAATTCATTAAAAAATGCAAAAGAAATATATACTGCAAAGAAAAATTATCCAGAGGCTTCAAAATTTGCAAATAAAATTTATATTTTAACACAATCTCAAGAGGATTTATATGAATTTATTAAACTACTAAATATCCAGAAAAAATATAATGAAGCAACAGGCTTTGCAGATTTTATCAAATCAACACCTGTAGGGAAAGAAATAGCTTATTCCTATTACAAATTAAAAAAGTTTGATGATGCAATTAATATCCTCAAAAATATCGAAAATTCCGAAGATAATAAACAATATTTAGAATTATTATGTAAAATATATTTTGAAACAAATAAAATTGAAGAAGCAAAAGAGGTAATAAAAAAATTGGGAAAAAATAATACAAAAGACGTTCAAACACTTAATTATATTGGTTTAGCCAAATTAGATGAACTTCAGTTCGATAGTGCAATTGATTATTTTAAAGAAGCTGTTACTTTAGAACCTAATAATCCAGAATATAATTTCAATTTAGGACAAACTTATTTTTTAAAGGGATGGCTTGAAGAAGCTAAAAAATATTTTATTAATGCAATATGCCTTGATTCTACAAACAACCATTATAAATATTCTTTAGCATATGTTTTATATAGAGAAGGTGATTATAAAAACGCACTTACTCATTTAAACAGTGATTTATTAGAATGCAAAGTCTTAAAAATGCTAATAAAATATCAAATGGGAGATTTAGCAACAGCAAAATCTGAATTAGAAAAACTTTATAAAGAAAACCCGAATAATGAAACTATTGTTTATGCTTTATCTCAAATATACTTTGGGTTAGAAATGAATAAATTATCTTTAGAAATGATTAACAAAGCTATTGAGATTAATTCTAAATCTTTTGATTATAAATCATTTATGTGTAAATTAATGCTAAAAATGGAAAAATTTGAAGAAGTTAAACCACTTATTGAAGATTTAGATAAAACATATCCAAATTATTATGATGCTAAAGTTATTCAAGCAGAATATTATAATGGAACCAAAGACTATGATATGTTATTTGAAACAGCTCAAGAATTAATTGACTTAGACTTAAATCAATATGAAGGTTACTATTATAACTCATTAGCATTATTAGAAAAAAATGACATTAATTTTGCAATAGAAAGCTTAAAAAAGGCAATTTCATTAGATGTAAACAATGCATCTTTATATGTAAAAATGGCAGAAATATATCAAGCAATAGGGCAGTATGAAAATGCTTTTGCATATATCAAAGAGGCTAGTGACATTGATACATCTGCTAAAAATAAAGAACTATATATGCAAATAGCATCAATTCTTAGAAAAAAAGGAATCAAATAATACTAATTTGATTTTATTAATTTATCAATAAAAACTGGATATTCTTTACTTAATTCCTCTAAAGCATCTTGGGGAGAAATTCCACTAGATTTTTTTACATTAATTTTACACAATCCATATTGTTGAGTATCTTCTATCGTCACAAGGTTTATATCAAAACCATCTACTGCAACAATATTTGTCCCGTTCAATACAGCCATTATGTAAAACCATATATCATCTTGAGTTGGAACATATTTTTTTATTTTTTCTATATCAAAGACATCTAAATACAAACATTTTGGAGGATATAATACCCCACCACAACCAATTATTGTGTTATAAAAACTTGGCTTCCTATACTTTTTATAACTCAAATATAACTTTGCAGACTTATAGAGTTTTATATTATTATTTTTATCAAAATAAACTCTATTTGCTCGATGAGTATAAATATTATTTGGATCTTTTAAATATTCATTATAAAGTTTCTCAATCACATCTTTAGGATAATATATATCATCGTCGAAAGTAATTATTATATCCTCTGGATATTCCTTCAATGCAGGGAGTAATTTTTTATAAGATCTTGTATCTTCACACCATGATATTGTTAAACCAAAATCCCTTAATCTTAATAAAGACTCCGGCAAACTTTCTTCTTTTTCAGGGAATTGGCTATCTGCTAACCATAAAATTACTTTATCTGGTTTTACAGATTGAGTTAATAAACATTCAATAGTCTTATGAACTTTCTCTATTCTTTGAGGGAAAGATGTTAAACTTGCAACTATCTTTTTATCTCTTGGTTCAGCATTTAAACCATAAGACTCTACTTTTCTTTCATATTTTTTATAATTAACATTTTTATTTTTTATTCTTAAAGATATTCCTAAAAATGATATCACCAAATGAGAATCAACATTTTTTATAAAAAACATTTATTTTTCCTTCTTCATTAAATTATCAATAACATCTAAAGCTTCCTCAACAGAAGGAGAATAAGTACACTTGTACTTTCCTTCTTTTAATTTACATTTTCTTTTATGGCAAGGGGTACAATTTTTGCTAGTTATTGTAATATATTTATCTTTATCCCCAATAGGCGCATAAAAATCTGTTGGAGTACAACAAAAAATAGAAATAATTTTTGGTTTTTCTGTTGCTCTTGCAAGATGAGTGCTTCCACTATCTAAAGATATAATAAGTTCTGCTCTTTTGAATACTTCTAATAATTCTAATATTGTTGTTTTGCCTGCCAAATTTATAAAATTTGAACCATCTATTATATATTCAATCAATTCATTGTCAGCTTTACCACCTGTAAAAACTAATGAATATTTATCTTTAATTTGTTCAACTAAACTTTTCCAATTATCCTTATCCCAATGCTTTCCAATCCAAGTAGTTGCAGGAGATATTATAACTAGAGGTTTAGTTTTATCAAGATTTTCTAATAATTTATCTACTTTATTTCTTGTTTCTTCTGTTGTTACTGGCAAAGAAAATTTTAAATCTGTAGATTCAACTTTTAGATAATCAGCATACATTAAAGCTTTTTTAACAGAATTCTTTTCATTATTGAAAAAACTTTTTTTAATAATTTCATTTCCACAAAAGCTTGAAAATTCTCTTGCATCTTCTGCTATAATACGTCTTTTAGCCCCACAAAACAAAAGAAAAATACCACTTTTAAACAACATTCCATGCGTATCAAGTGCAATATCAAATTTTTGTTTTCTAATATATTTTATTAATTTTATATATTCAATAATGGATTTAAAAAAGTTTTGTTTTTGCCATTTTTGAACAGGGACAAAAATATAATCATCAATAGCAGGATTATCTTTTACAACATCTAATCCTCTTTCTCCTATCAACCAAGTAATATTATACCCACATTCTTTCAATCTATTAGCCAAAGGAATATTAAAAATAACATCCCCTAAGGAAGATGTTCTTATTAATAAAATCTTTTTTCCATCCATTAATATACCTACTAAACCAAAGATGTGATAATAACAAAAATTATGATAGCATAAACAAAATTTTAAATAAAAATAAAAAATGGAGCGGGCGACGAGACTCGAACTCGCGATCTATTCCTTGGGAAGGAAGTATTCTACCACTGAACTACGCCCGCAACACTCTTTAATATTTAATTAGATTTTAAATAAATGCTTTATGATAAATCTTTTTACCTTTTTTAATTTTTATCCCGTTTTCTAAATCTTGCTTAGATAATTTATAATCAATTCCTGGGACTTTATTTTCATTAATACTAACCCCGTTTTGTTGTATTAATCTTTTAGCTTCACCTTTACTTGCGCATAGTCCACATTGAACTAAAACATCTGTAAATAAAATGTTCTCACCATCCATTTGAATTTGAGTTGACGGCATATTTGAATCATCACCACCTGAAACAAATAAAGCTCTGGCAGAATTTTGAGCAATAATAGCTTCATCTTCTCCATGAATCATTTTAGTAAGTTCAAATGCTAAAATTTCCTTTGCCTTATTTAAATCAGCGCCTTCCCATTTTGCCATTTCTTCGATTTGTTCAAGAGGTAGGAATGTTAATAATTTAAGACATTTTATTACATCAGCATCTTCAACATTTCTCCAATATTGATAGAAATCATAAACAGAAGTTTTATTTTTGTCTAACCAAACAGCCCCAGATGCAGTTTTACCCATCTTTTTACCTTGAGAATTCATTAATAAAGTAATTGTCATAGAATGAGCATCACGACCTGTTTTCTTTCTAATAAGGTCACTACCTGCAAGCATATTTGACCATTGATCATCCCCACCAAATTGTAAGTTACAATCATAATGAGTATTTAAGTAATAAAAATCATAAGCTTGCATAATCATATAATTGAATTCTAAAAAGCTTAAACCTTTTTCCATTCTTTGTTTATAACATTCAGCTCTAAGCATATTATTAACAGAAAAACACGCTCCAACATCTCTTAATAATTCAATATAATTAAGATTTAATAACCAATCAGCATTATTAACCATAATAGCTTTGCCTTCGCCAAACTCAATAAATTTTTCCATTTGCTTTTTAAAGCATTCACAATTATGATCAATAGTCTCTTTTGTCATCATTGAACGCATATCAGTTCTACCAGAAGGATCACCAATATGGCCTGTTCCACCACCAATTAAAACAACAGGAGTATTATTAGCCATTTGTAATCTCTTCATTAAACAAAGAGCCATAAAATGACCAACATGCAAAGAATCAGCAGTAGGATCAAACCCTATATAAAATTTAGCTTTCCCACTATTAATTAAGTTTTTAACTTCTTCTTCATTAGTAATTTGAGCTATTAAACCTCTAGCTTGTAATTCTTCGTAAATATTCATAATATCTCCTTTTAATTTAATTATACATAAAACGAAAATATTTACATATTTATTAATTCAAAATAAAAAATAAACCCTCATAACTCGTTTTGAAACAGAAGTCAAGTAGGGATAAATATAAATATAAAAAAATATTATTTCCAGTAAACTTTGAAGTTTTCAATTTCTTCAAAAGTTTTGTGATAATCACCCTTAAAACAAATTATCCTATCTCAATATCCCAGAAACCTATTAATGATACATGTACTCAGTGGACTGGGACCATCAGCCTATATCTATTCAGTTAAAAATGTAATTTATCTTAATTTGTTCTTTTTTAATACCTCCTTATTAACTTTTACATACACATTAATCGCTCTTGTAGCAATAAAAGTCAAGTCATTTGCTCAAAACTTTTTATTAAGAACTTATTAAGAATAAACACCACAAAATTGACAAAGTGTCTGCTATAGTTTACA
>CALUWB010000022.1 GCA_944324375.1 Candidatus Gastranaerophilales bacterium
GGTAGATTAACAATGAATTTCAAAAAAATAATAGAAAGTAATAAAGAACACGTAAAAAATATAATAAAACTAATAACCAAAGAACAAAATGAAGATTTAGAACAAGAAGTATTTATCAAGGTTTGGAAAAACTCTGATAAGTATAAAGAATGTGGCAATTTCAAAAGCTGGATTTGCACAATAGCTAAAAATGTATCAAGAGATTATTTAAAATCAGCAAAAAGAAAGGTGGATATAAACTCAACATCAGACGAAACAGTAATAAATAAGATTACCGATAAAAAAGCAGTTCCGGAACAGGTAATCGTAAATGAATTTAGAAGACGTCGAATAAAAAAAGCAATAAATAACTTAAAACCAAAATTTAAACAAATAATCATACTGTATGAAATAGAAGGGCTGTCCTATGAAAATATATCAGACAGATTAAAAATTCCAATAGGAACGGTAAAATCGCGATTATATAATGCAAAAAAAATATTAGCAGAAGAATTAGTTGATTTACTTTAAAAGAAAGGATAAAAAAATGAAAAAAGAATTAATAATAGCAGGTCTAATGATGTTAACAACAGCTTCAATAGTAAATGCAGCAGAGCCTCCAAAAGGTCCTGAAGGATGTCCACCACCTCCTCCTTGCTGCCATAAACCTGCACCTCCAAAAGTAGATTTAGATAAAGCGTTAAAATTAACTGATGAACAAAAAGTTAAAGCTCGTGAAATTAGAATGCAAGGACAAAAAGAAATCCGTCCATTATTTGAACAATTAAAATCAAAACAAGAACAAAAAAGAGCTTTATTAACAAGCCAAATTAATAAAAAAGAACAAATTGAAATGATTGATACTTTAAACGAAGAAATCTCTTCTTTAAAACGTCAAATACACGAAGTTCGTGTTAAAAATATGAAAGAATTTGAATCAATTCTTACTGATAAACAAAAGAAAACTCTTGATAAAATTAAAATGGAATCAAGAAAAAACTTCCACAAACATCACAAACAAGGATGTAAACCAGGTCCAAGACCTTGTCCTTGTAAATAAGTTTAAAAGCCCTGATTATTCAGGGCTTTTATTTTATGAATTTTTAGCATCACATTCTTTTTTCTTAGCTGCCAAATTATTAAAATCTAATTCTTTTGGTAAATAATCTGGAATTGGAAGAAATTCATCATTATCAGGAGATATAAGACCTAAACACTTATCTCTTTGATAAATATATGAATCTCTAGTATATTTATTGAATTCCTTACGTAATATAATATCATCTTTATTTGATAATGGTTTTAACATTTTCTCAATAGGTGCATATTTTTTATCAAGTGATTTTCCTGATTTAACCTTATAGCACATATCTTCAATTCGTTTAAGTTGTAAAACTCCATTACCGATAATTTGGATTTCACCTATAAAACCATTTGGCAATTGTGTTAATAAGTGAATTGCCATATATCCTGTTGGTAAGTCTTCATCTCTTTTTGGAATACTTGTTTCTTTTTTATCACATTCTGCTTTTAACTTTCTAAGCGCACCTGCAGAACCATAATCGTAATTTCTAACAATATTGCCATGGATATCAATTTCCGGATCCGGACGATAGTTTTCAATTTCTAAGATTCTTAATTTATTAGATGCTTCAGCTTCTGCTAATCGATTTAAAACTTTATCAACAGACGCATTATCAGTTTTTCCAAGAACAATTCTTCCACCAACAATGTCTGTCATTTTACTCTTAACTTCATGTTCATTCACAAGTTTTCTTGTTGCAGATTTTTCTTTGATTGATTTTGGTGTTTTTACTCTTACTGCAATACTATCAATTGGACGAGCCAATGTAGCTTGGCTATTTTCAGGTTTAATTAAATCTCCTAATATTTGATTTAATTGAAACTTCAAGTACTTTCCTGATTCAGCGGCTTCTGCATTTATTTTTTTTGCGGTAGCATAATTAATACCATATGCTGGATCACCTTTTTCTTTATCGGTCTGACCAAAAGATACAGTATCATAACGTAACGGTGCTAAATTAGGATATTTATTATAACTAGGAGCATTTTGAATATTATTTAACGGCTTAATTTGATTAAATTTTGGGATAAAAGTATTTAATGTTAACATCATAACCTCCTAGGATGCTGATATTAACACGCATAAATAAAAATATTTGCGCAAATTTAAAGGAAATTTTACATTATTTAAAAATCATAAATGACTTCAATTTACGACCTGTATCATCACCTTTAATCCCAGTAGATACTACATGGATCTTTTTCTTATAATCAAATGATGTAGAACTGCCACCATCAAAAGCCATAGCTTTATCTAAACCATAAGTCATACATAAATCTCTAGCCTCATGAATTGTCATAGGATTTTTATCTGTAATTATAAAAATATGTATATCATTATCTTTTAGACCAATTATCGTCCTTGCAGTTTTATGTAAAACTGAAGCTGTTTCTCTTATCACATCACCCAATGAATTTTTTACAACAAAAAACTCTTTTTCTAAATCAATTTCAGGGATTAATAAAGGACCACCTTGGGCCGATGTTATTAATTCTCCTTCATAAGGAACACTATGAGATACTATGTCATAAATATACTTATTACCTACTTTCATAACCCTAAATTCAGGACGGTTTGCAATACTATCCCAATGCATCATTATATAAGGATTATTAATTAAATTTTCATTCAATAAAGGAGATTCTGTCTCTTTTCCATCTGTATAAACATAAGAAATTGTTTTACCATTATTAGGATCAAAAAAACCGGTATTAATAGTAAAAATAGCTTTTGTTAACTTGTGAGCTTCTTTATTAGTCATCAAGGTATCAGCTAATACAAAGTTTATATGATTATGAGTAGGATTATACGGAATTACAATATGATAGATTCCATTTTGTAAAGACAAATCAAAAGCTTCGTCTGCTAATGAACATAAAGGAATAAACAAACTAATTAAGAGTAATAATATCTTTTTAAACATACCTATATATCCTTAGATTTATAAAATGCGATACAAGCAGCTAAAAATGCGACAGGTGGGAAAGCTGCAGCAATTAATGGAGGTAACACACCTTTTTCTGCGAGCAAATCAAAAAATGGCAATGTAATATAATAAATAAAGATTGCACCAATAGCAATAGTAAATCCTATCAATCTTTGTTCTCTAGGTTTACTAAATCCTAATAAACATCCCATTATAGCTAACAATATACAAACAAATGGGTGGAAAAATCGTTGATAATACTTATTAAGCATTAATCTATATGGTTCTTCCATTTTTTGTTCTTTTAATAAACCAATATAGTATTTTAAATCTTTATTCGTAATTTCTCTATCTTTCTTGTTAGAATTTGCCATAAGAATACCAATATCATCAGCTATTTTCCCATGCATAATTTCCATGGAATCCTTATGACCAATTGATTGGAAAATCCCTTCTTGAGTTATATTGTAAACTAAAATATTATGTAACAACCATTTATCTTTAAATCGATTTCCATATTCTGCTACATAAATTTGAGAAATACCATGAACATCATCGTATATTTTTTTAGAAAAATCTAAAACAATAACATCGTTCATAATATAATTATCATACCTTGAAACAATCACAGACATAACTGGTTGGCTTTTTTCATCCTTTTTTGTATAGATATATTGAGAAACAGGATTTCTACATTGCATATTCATTAATTTTTGTTGAGATAATGGAATTAATTTATCATAAGTAAGAAAACACAACCAAGTAACTATTATACTTAGAACTACAACAGGAGCAATAATTCTCTTAAAAGGTAATCCTACAGCTCTAAATATAGTTAATTCAGAATCCTTACTTAGCTTATCAAAAGTGAACAATGATCCTAATAAAAGACCAACAGGAAAGGCTTTACCAAGGATTAGTGGCAATTGATATGTTAAAAAAGCCGCACCCATTTTTAAAGTATACTCACCTGCAAGAATTTTTTTAATAGTATTAAGAAGCATTTCAGGGGCAATCCATACAACAGTAAATAAGAGTATTGCAACAAATGTTGTCATTGCAACTTGCTTGAATATATACTTGTCGTAAATAGTGATTTTCATTATAGTTGAAAATCCTTTCCTAAATAAAATTCTTTTGCAACAGGATCATTGGCAACATCAACGCTACGACCTTGAATTTTGATTTTTCCATCAAAAATTACATAAGCTCTATCAGTAATTGATAATGTAGCCTTAGGATTATGGTCAGTAATTAAAACTCCTAAACCTTTATCCTCAGAGATTTTTCTAATATTATCTTTAATTTCACCAATCGCAATCGGGTCAATACCAGCAAAAGGTTCATCTAATAGCATAAAATCAGGACTTGCAGCTAAAGCTCTTGCAATTTCAACCCTTCTTCGTTCACCACCAGATAAAGCTATTGATGGAGCTTTTCTTAATTTTTTTACCCCAAATTCAACCAGTAATTCTTCCAGTTTCTTGCGTTTTTCATCAACTGTTAGCTTATCGTTCATTTCTAAAACTAACTTAATATTATCTTCGACATTTAACTTCCTAAAAATTGAGGTTTCTTGTGGTAAATAACCAATACCAGCTTTCGCTCTTAGATTCATTGGCCAAGTTGTAATATCTTCATCATCTAAAAATATGTGCCCCTTATATGGTTTTACTAAACCTACAACCATATAAAATGTTGTAGTTTTTCCAGCACCATTTGGGCCAAGAAGACAAACAACTTCACCTTTGTTCATATCAAAAGATATATCATTTACAACACTTCTATCACCATAAACTTTTATTAAATTTCTTGCTTCAATTCTCATAATCCAACCTCAAATAAAATATTAACACAAAACAAAGAAATATATAACTATTGAAAAATTTTTATATATTTGATAAGTTAAATAGAGTATTCGTTTTATTTAAATAAGGAGTTAAAAATATGTTCTGTAAATGTGATGAGAGTAAGAAAAACAAAAAATTAATTAGAAAAGCGCTAAAAGCACTTGATAAAGAAAATTTTGTTTTAATTATGCATGGTAGTAGTTTCCCATCAGAAGCTGGAGAAAATACAGGTTTCGGAACAATTAACTCAAATGCAGGAAAAGCAATTATTGATTATGCAGATGGTTTATTTGATGCAATTCAACTTGGACCTGCTGGGAAAACAAAAAGTAGTGATTCATCGCCATATACAGGTACAATTTTCTCTGGAAATCCACTATTTATAGACCTTAAACAACTTACTACAAAAGAATGGAATAATATTCTTTCTGAAGAAACATATAAAAAAGTTGTAGATAACAATCCAAATAAAAATACAAATAAAACAGCTTATTCATATATAACAAAAGCTCAAAATGAAGCATTAAAAGAAGCATGGGAAAACTTTAAAAAAGACAAAAAATTCCAAAAAGATTTTGAAAAATACAAAGAAAAAAATAATTTCTGGTTATGCAATGACTCTTTATATGAAGCATTATCTATTGAAAATAAAAACGATTACTGGCCAATATGGAAGTCTGATTTAGACAAAAACTTACTAAATCCAAAAACTCCAGAAGAAAAAGCTATATCAGAAAAAAGAATTTCAGAAATTCAAGAAAAATATGCAGATGAAATCAATTTCTATAAATTCTGTCAATTTGTATTATACAAACAGATTGAAGAAACAAAAAAATATGCACTTAAACATGGGATAAAAATGATTGCAGATAGACAAGTTGCATTCTCAGATAGAGATACTTGGGCATATCAATCATTATTTTTAGAAGGCTGGATGTTAGGTTGTCCACCAGATTACTTCTCTAAAGATGGTCAAGCTTGGGGATTCCCAGTTATGGATCCTGAAAAGCTATATAATGAAGATGGTTCTTTAGGTGAAGGTGGAAAGTTGATGAAGAATCTATTCAAAAAAATGTTTGAAGAAAACCCAGGTGGAGTTAGAATTGACCATATTGTTGGACTTATTGATCCTTGGGTATACAAAGCAGACAAAAAACCTCTTCCAGAGCAAGGAGCTGGACGTTTATTCTCATCTCCTGAACACCCTGAACTTTCAAAATATGCAATTGCTAGAATGGAAGATTTAGATGAAACTCTTGAATCCGATAAAGAAAAAAGAGTTAAAACTCTAGATAAAAAACAAATCAAAAGATATGGTAAACTAATTGAAGACATTGTTATTGCTGCAGCAAAAGAATGTGGGCAAGATAAGAATTCAATTGTTTGTGAAGACCTAGGAACACTAACAAATCCTGTTGCTGCTGTTATGAAAGAATATAAACTTCAAGGTATGAGATTAACTCAATTTGTAAAACCAGAAAAAGAAGACCATCCTTATCGTTGCAAAAACATTGATAGAGATTGCTGGGCAATGGTTGGAACTCATGATAATGAACCTATTGCTATGTGGGCAGATTCAATGATTCATACTCACGAAGGATACTTACACGCTAAAAACCTTGTAGAAGATATGTTCTTTGATTTTGAAGGTAACAAAGATGACATTATTGTTAGATTAACCAATGATACTGAATTTTTGAAAAAAATTAAACTTGCTGAAATGTTTGCAAGTAAAGCTAAAAATATTCAAATGTTCTTTACAGATTTCTTTAATATCAAAGATGTTTATAATCGTCCAGGAACATCTGGCGATGAAAACTGGTCATTAAGACTTCCAGATAATTATAAAGAATTATCACCTATTAATCTTAAAGAAATTCTTACAATAGCAATTAATTCAAGAGGCAAAGAATTTGCTAAAAAACACGATAAACTATTAAAAGAACTTGGTTAATTAATGAAAAGTAAATTATTAATAATTATTTTAGGATTATTACTGCTTACTACTCCTGTTATTTCAAAGGAAAAGGAAGCAGTAATTCCTATAGATGCAAAGCTTGAATATAATAATGGTCTTGATATGTATAAGCTTGGTAAATATGAAGAAGCAATTGCTTGTTTCAGAACAGCCATAAGACTATACCCAGATTATATTGATGCATACTATAACCTAGGCTCAATCCTTGATTATTTAAATCAAGGAGATGAAGCTATTTATGTTCTTAAGCAAATTATAACAAGAAAGCCTGATGATGATGAAGCAGCATTTAAAATTGCAAAAATAGCTGTCAAATTAGGTGATAGACTAACAGCAAGCCAATATATTGCATTAATACCAAATACAAGTGAATATTACATTCAAGCAAAAGAATTAATGATGAAACATGGCCTCCAACACGCTTCACCACCTGATAAAACTAAATCAAAAATTCCACAACAAAGTGGAGGATATTTAAATGTCACAAGTCCAACAGGGATAACAACTGATGCTGAAGGGAATGTCTATATTGCAAGTTTTACAGAAAATGCAATTATCAAAGTAACTCCAGATAATAAAAGGATAATATTCTTTAAAAACTCAATACTTAAAGGACCTATATCTATTGCAAGTGATTCTGAAGGAAACATGTATATTGCAAATTATAATGCCAATAATGTCCTTAAACTATCAAAATTTGGGAAAGCAGAGGTATTCATACAAAATGCAGCAAAACCATATTCAGTACATGTTGGAGGGAATATGCTTTTTGTATCTTGCCAAGGCTCAAATTCTGTAATTCGCAAAAGAATTAACTAGCAAGTTCTTTTATTGTGTCATATTTAATAATACCAATAATCTTTTTATTCCAAGGACTTTCAAAAACTGGCATAGACTGTAAATTAACTTCTTTCATAATATTTGCAATAACTGATACACTATTTTGAGGATAAGCAGCTATTGTTGCAGTTGAACAACCTGCTGAAATATAATCTGAGATGATTTTGTTCATTAATACATAACCTTTAATTTGAATTGAATTATTAATCTTACACTATAATATTATTCTATAAAATATCATAAACAAACCCTATGTAACGTAGGTCAAGTGGGTAGTATTTATTCACTTCTTAAAATAGTAACAAACTCATCAGCCAAATGTTTACTCCATTTTTTATCAGCATCTTCTAAAATAACGTCTATAGCAGCATCTTTAGATAATGCTTTACGATATGGACGAGGTTGAATTAATGCAAAATAAGCATCGATTATTAAAACCATTTGAGATTCAATAGGAATATTTTCTCCAGAAACGCTATTAGGATACCCAGAACCATCCCAATATTCATGATGTTTTTCAATTATTGGGATTATATCTTGAACATTTGAAATAGGTTTTAAAATCTCATTTGCAGCAATAAGAGGATGCTTTTTAATAATATCTTTTTCATCCTCTGTTAGAGGTGTTCTTTTTTGTAAAACATCTCTAGGAATCATAAGATTACCAATATCATATAATAGAACAGCTATCTTTAATCTATCAGTATCTTCTTTTGATAAATCAAATCTTTTTGCCAATAACCCAGCTAGCATAGTTTTTGATTTTGCAATCCCTTCTTTATGACTAGGATTATAAATCTCAGATAAAGTATCTGAAATTGAAAATAAAGTTTCATTATTTGTATTAACTTCTTGTAAACGCTGAGCAAGGATATTTTTCATATTATCATCTAAAGGTATTCTATGTTTTGAAATCAAATCAACAAATGTATCAACAGCAATATCTTGCCAAGATTCTTTTGATGGAGCAGGAGTTGCTAATGTAACTCTATTTCTACCATTTTTCTTTGACAAATACATTGCTTGATCAGTTAATTCCATTAAATCATTAACATTATCAGAATGTTCTAAATATGTTGCAACACCAATACTTGCAGTAACATTTCCAATAACATCTATTTTCCTTGACTCAATAGCTTTCCTAATTCTTTCTGCAGCAATCATTCCACCTTGGGAATCTACACCAGGAAGAAGAATATTAAATTCTTCCCCACCCATTCTTGCAACAACATCGATTGAACGAGCATTTGATTTAAGGGCACTAGCAACCGTTCTAATAGCTACATCACCATATGCATGACCATACTTATCATTTATTTGCTTAAGATGATCTAAATCGATACCAACAATAGTAAATTTTTGATTTTGACGTTGAGCACGTAGCAATTCTTTTTGCAAAAATTCTTCAAAATAGCGTCGATTATTTAAACCTGTCAAACTATCTGTAATCGCTTGTTCTTTAACGGTTTGGAACAAATTTGCTATAGTAATTGCAAGCTCAATTTGCTTTGAAAATAAATCTAAAAAATTACGTTCAGATTCTGTCATATCAGAACGAGATGAAAACACAACTAAAGATCCCCAATGGGTATTATTTTGACTCAATGGAACGACTATATATGACTTCCAATTAGTTGATTTTATCAATTTTAAACGTTTAGTCCTGTCTATATCAGGAAACATATTTTCTAAACATTCATCTAAATTTTTACTCTGATATATTTGATTTGCATTTACTGCATAATCTCTAACTTCAGTATGTTCATAGTTAATTCTTGAGTCATACAAAGATGTAGAAAAAATAGAATTTAATTTATCAATAAATTCACAAGACGAATCAGCAATTATATCAATATATTCTCCGAGATCATCAGCTTTAACTTGTATAATTGCACTATAAAGATAACCTAGTTCTCCTTGCAAACTACTAGCAATTGAGTCCAAAACATTAGTTAACGGTTCTGATGAATTCATCATTTGCCATATATGTTGAACTGTCAACAAGCGTTGATTTGCAATTTGAAGTTCTTGAGTTCTTTCCTCTATTTCAGCCTCTAGTCGCAAATTTTTCTCATACACTTCTAAAAAATCTTTTTTAGATGTATAAATATTTGATTCAATACTATTTACTTGTTTTCTAAATTCGTCAAATTTTTTCCAAAAGCTCATTACAACCCTCGGGCATATTATACAATACTTTTATACGCAAGTAAACAACCTGCAAATCATTTGTTTGCAGATTGTTACCATATAAATATATTAATTTTAAATATCTTCTGTAGTTATCTCTATATAAGGAGAAGAACTTTTTGAAATATTAGAAAATTGTTCGTTATTATATTTTTCATATTCAGCAAATTTTTGATTAAATATTTCACGTTCTTGATAAGCTGGCGAATATTCAGGAATATCAAGTTTATTTATTAATTTATGAATATTATCAATTATTATTAAGCCTGATTGGATTGATTGAACTGAATCATTTGCTTCATTTGCTATAGTAGCAGAAATCTTATTAATATATTCTGTTGCCAAACGTGTTTTAGGTAGATTTGGGTTAAGATCAATTATTTTCTTAAGATTATCTAATGACTCTAAGAACAATTTAACACCCTCTTGAGCTTTATTATCTTCTGTTTTTTCAATAAAGCCTTTTTTAACTTTATCAATCGTCTCAACATAATTTTCATCATGATTAAATTCTGGAGATTTAAGTGGTTGCATAGCTTCGTCCATTTTTAATGCCAAATCATTTGCTGTTTGTAAAATATCAACAACATCATCCACATCTGCTTTAACATCAGCCACATCAAATAAATCATTCTGAATCTTTATAAACTTATCAGCTAAACCAAGTTTGTCTATAAACATTATAGCTGTATCATCGTTTGTATTTAGCATTAAGTCTTTAACAATATAATCTATTGACTGAGGGGAAGCCATTGTCAATGGAACATTAGTTTTTGAATCAATTAATGGAACATCATAATTGTTAAATTTTTCTGCAACTGCTGCTGCATTACCGGTACTTACAGCTTCCATTAAAAATTCTTGAATAGATACTAAATCTGAAATCATTATAGCTTTATTTAACAATGATTCAGTAGTTTTAAGTGCTAATTTCGCATCATTTGAAACATTTTTATTTTTAGAATGTACAGGACTATCTTTTGCTGATAACATTAAATAGTTTTCTAACAATTTATTAGGATCATTTACTATATGGTATTTTTTGTAATCATCAAATAACTTGTCATTAGCAATTTGAAGTTTATCTGGGTCAAATCTATTATTTTTAGATACTGAAGCCTTAACATAATCTCCTACAGATGCTGCAATTGATTTATGATATTCTGGTTGAATATTACCATCTAGGAAATGTTGTGTTTTCTCATTAATGTCATTCAATTTATCTTTTAAAGATTTAGCATAACCTCTTTCAAAGTTTATACTAGAATTTAAATCAACAATTGATTTAACAAACTGCTTTTTCATTTTAGAATTAGTATTAGCTGTAAACTCATTCAATCTTTCATTAACACTTTTAGCAGTTAAACGCTGTTCTGAATTAACTAATTCTTCTACAACTTCTTTGAATTGTTTTTTCTGACCTTTTGGAATATTTACGATAAACTCACTTAAATTCTGTTTAAACAATTCATTAGCAATTTTTTTAGATTTTTTATTTTCATCTGATACTACTTTGATTTGTTGTATCTTATTTACATCATATTCAATACTTGCTAAATAATCAAATTTTGTTATAGCAAAATTCTTTTTATTTAATGAATATTTATCAATATTTTGACTTAATTTTTTCTTTTTCTCATTTGAATCATATCTTGAAGCATCAGATTTTAAAACTTCTGTAGTAAAGTTATTTAAATCTTCTTTAAGATTTTTACGTTTTTCAGGAATTACACTATGCATTAGAGAATCAAAACTCTTATTTAATACAGTGATATCATTATTTATACTTTGTTTAATCACACTTTCAGGACTTACTAGTTTATATTTCATAATTTGCTCATTCATATTAGCAAACGCTTTTTTATAATCAGCCCCAGTGGCATCTTTGTTAAGGTCTAAAACTTGAAGTGCTGATTGAACTGAATCTTTAACGTCTTCATCGTTATATGAACGAGTAACAAATTCTCCTGCTAAATTATTTATTTTCGCAGCTTTTTTTCTTGATATTCTTGAATTATCAGGAATAGAATTTATTTCATCAAATAATTGAGAATGTATATCATATATTTTTAAAGTAGTCTTTTTACTATTAACATTTTTTAGTGTTTGCATTAACAAATCATTAATAGTATTTTCAAGATATTCAGAATCTTTAGGACTAATTAGTTGAATTTTAGGATAAGCAGGAAACACATTATATTTTCTTAGAGCTTCAGCCTTAGACTTGTTAAACATTTTATCATAATTCAATGTAGATAAAGAATAGTTAAAGTCGCGATATAAATCATCAAAACTTCTACCTCCTTTACCAGTCTTTGGATCAGCATCTTTATATAATGCTCCTTGTAAATGCTTATACAACTTATGATATTTATAAGAAGGTTCTGTTTCTGATAATTGAACATCTTTGAGTAATTCTTTTTGGTACATTACATTACGCAAAGTTGATTCTGTTTTTTCATCTGAAGCCTTAAATCTTCTTAGCATTTCATAGCCAGTATAATCTTTTATGCCCAAATCTTTATGTTGAACATCTGAAGTTTCATTTTTAAATTCGTCTGCTGTCATATCTTGAAGGCGTCTGTATTCTTTTACAAAATCAGCATTTGTTTCAGGATTATATTTTCTATCAATATAACCTGCGATTGCTTTAAATTTTGTAGATGTATTATTTACATCTTCTTCATTGAAATATAACGCATCAGACAAACTCTTTGTTAAATTTTTTTTAATTTCTTCTTTTGCTTTTTTAGCAGAATCTGAATCAGGTACAACATTATCAAACTGTTTTAATGTTTTATTAACCATAAAACCAATTGTATGTTTTAAGCTACCATCAAATTGTTTGATTTCATCACCTTCATACATAGCTGTATTTTTTATGATATCAATTTTTTCTTTTTTACCCAATTTAATATTATTCTTGTTTAAGGCATCAGATATAATTAAAAAGGCTTTATTTTTATCTTTATTTAAAGCATAAGAATATAATACCTTAGGTTCTTTTCCAAATGCATAATCAAAATAGCTTCTTGCTTTTTCATCTCGTTGCTTTTCAAATGCTTTTACTTCTTCAACAGTATTAGCTTTAGCTAATTCTTTCCAATCAGCACCATCAGGGAATGAACGAGTTAATGCAACTTTTTCAAAATTAACTTTTACTGGGTCACTATTAGATAAAGCATTATAATCTTCTTCTGTATCAATACCATTATGAAATTTTGTAGACTCTATACGTTTTTCTATATTTTCATAGTCCTTCAAATAAGCCATACCAGCTTTTTTATTCTTATCAATTTCTTGTCTAATTTCAGATTGAGTCATATTAGATGAGAGTTTAGCTAAATCTTCTATATAATCCTTTGATGGTAAAAATATTGTATCTTTAACTCCTGCAGCAACACGTTTCACAGTACCATCATCTCCAGGTATAATGACATCAAAAACAGATGAAAATTTATAACCATCATTATCACGAGTTAATTTCTTCAATTCTTTACTTGTTGGAATATCAGATATAACTTCTCCACCTTTATACATTAAATCATCAACATAGTTACCGTTTCTATATTTATCATTTGTGATATAACCTGTTTCACCCCCACGACGGTCACTATAATCAGTACGTTTAATACCATCTGAATCAATCCAAGTATTTTCTAGTTCAGATGCACCCCAAGTATTATCGTGATATAAAACATCTTTACCATTTAATGAAGATATTTCTGCTACATATTGAGCATGAGCCCCAATTTTATCATGGAATACTGATGTTGCAGTAACTCCTGAATGTGGGTTATTTTTTATTTTATCAACTGCTTTTTCAAAATCCTTTGTTGATTGATATTTTCTATCAGTCATTTGTTGAATAATTTTTACTTCTTTTTCAGTAGACATACCTCCAGTTATTTGAGGTACCCAATACATACCCATTCCTACACCCATTCTACGAGAATGTTCTTCTAATGGTTTTCTTATTTCATTTAAAACAAATGCTTCTTCTTTATTTACTTCTGAATACATTTGATTTATTGATTTGCTTATTCTTTTTAATGTAGCTTTTTCTCCAGATGATAATTTATACAATGAAGGATCAGAAATTTTACCTTGCCTTGATGAAAATTCATCTTCAGAACGTAATTTATCTATTTTATCAAATCTATCACGTAAAGGTATAAGTTCTTTTTCTGGAATAACTTCGCCACGATCTTCTATTTTTTTCATTACTGCATCAGGTGCAAATGGAGAGTTGATAACATTGTTATTATCATCTTTAATATACATAATATTTCTTACAAAAGAAACATTATTAGAAAGATTATTAAATGAAGCTCCTATTGACATTAAAGTTTTTCTTGATGTTTCTAATGGAGTTTCTTCAGGAAGATTATTAGCTTCATTAAATTTTTGTATCAGAATTGAACTATTCTCATCTTCAGGATTTAGCATTGCATTATAAACTATATTATAGGCATCTGCAAAACTCTGTAACTGATTTTTATAACCCATTTTATTGTATATTTCGGTATATTCTTTATCTGATGCACCTTTTTCTAAAGTATTTTCAAATTTTGAATATTCCTTTAAAACTTTGTTTTTATCTGGTTTTGACAACCCCAATGAAAAAGAAGCATCAGATAAGGATTCTTTGTCACCTTGTTCTATTGCGCTTTTTAAACCTTTAACTTCAAAATACATAGATTGTTTTCGACTACCTAGACCTAACAATCTATATCCGTCATCTAAAGTACTTGTATAAATAGTATCAAGACCTTTTTTTAATTCTAATAAATTATCTAAAACAATCTGTTTATCTGCATCTATACCTAATTTTTTTGAAAAATGATTAATATAAGTTTTATCACCTGTTTTTTCAACATGATTAATAACTTTAGATAAATTTTTAACTAATAATGTATCTTTATCATCTACATTATACTTAATCATTTTATCAATTAGATAGTCATTATCATCTAAAGAAACATTTACATGATTTCTATATGCAACAGCTGCAGTGTATAGTTTTCTTGAATTAGACATCTTTCCTGCTTGAGATGATGATGAATGTAAATTTTTCTGAATAGAATTTGAAGTTTCTATTAACTCTCTTATATTGGTTACTTTATTTTCTAATGCAACAGTATTAATATTTTGATGTGAGTTTAGGAAGAATGCGCGAACTTTTTTATCCTTCATCGTTGATTCTTCATTTGGAATAAAATGATATTGTGCTGTTCCATCTTTAATTTTATTAATATCATTAGAAGTATGTTGCCTTAATGACAACAACTTAGAAAAAGTCTTTTGAATTTCTTTATCAGAACTATTTGGTAATACTGCCTTTATATCTTCTTTTAATTGTGTATGTACATTTTGAAGATATTTCATATCTTTATCATGATTTTGATGTCTTTCTGCATTAGAAATTTCTTTATTTAACTGCATTTTTTTAGCATTTCCGATAGCTTCTTTTGAAACTAATAATGCTTGATAATATTTATGTTTAGTAGATAAATTTTCATCTTCAATAGGCATTAGAAAATGATTATCATATTCAGCACCAAAATTTTCTGTATCAAATGAAACATAATATTCTTTTGGGTTGTTACTTGAATCATATAAGTTCCCAATATTCATCCATTGAGTAGTTGAAGCATCAACTATACGATAGCCTTTTTTCTCTGCAGCATCAAAATCAACAGGAATTTTATCAACAGGAACACGTTGCCCCTTACCTAATTGAGTCTTATCATATATCATTACAAATGGCGTATCATCTAATTCTGACAATAAATTATCTACATAACTAGGTTTATCTTCATATGCCATTGTTTTTCGTGCAATAGAAATTGCAGCACACATACCATGAGATTTTTGATTTATTGCTTTGATATTTGGGACTTTTGACTCTGGGGTATCAACCACTAAATCGTTTATCATTTCAGCCAATACTTTTGTTTTTTTACCCTCTAACTGTGGAGTTATTTTATAATCATCACTCATAAAATAATCTAATCGATTTAAAACATATTTTTTTTGTTTGATAGGTGTTTCTGATGAAGTTATAAAATAATCTAAATTACTTTTTACTCTTTTTATATTAGGATTCGTTTCATCTTCAAGTTGCGACATATCTAAGCGAGATAAAATATTTTCTCTTGAAGACATTATTGATTTTTCATCATCTGTTAATTCTTTTTTGTTATTGAAAACTTTATCCATTAATGGAGCATATTTCTTTTGAACAATAGGATTTGATATGGATAAAGACTGCTTTGTCGCATTATGCAACTTGGTTTTCCAATCATTTTTTGATTCCTTACCTAGTTCAATATTAGTGCCATATTTTAAGTCATCTGCGACGTCAAGTAAAAATTTAACATTGTTTTCACCTGACTCTTTTGACAAGTTATCAATTGCTTTATTAATTTTTATTTGATTATTTTCTGTTAATGAATAATTATTATCTTTTTTTAATTGTTCTACAGTATTTCTATCTTCACGACGTCCTTTAAATGTTGGTTTAGACGGAGTAAATAAATTTAACTTCATAATTTTCCCTTATACACACTTTCGCACTTTTTAGGTTAAAACAATGTACAATAGATTTTTTGCTAATTTATTACAAAACATTAAGAGAAACGTGTAAAACAGACACTTAAAAAGCAAAGATAAAATTACCTTTGCTTTTATGAAAAATTAAAATTAATTAAAACAGATTAAATCATATTTTTTCTAATTCTTTCTTTTGCTTTATCAATAGCATTAATTCTTTTTTGAACAGCATTTATTTGTTTCTTTAAAGCACTTCTTTCATTTTTTACTAATTTATATTGAGCATCAACATCAGCATATTTAGTTTTTAGATTTAATAAATCATTTCTGATATCAACCTGTGCATTATCTAGTTGTAAAATAGCATTTTGGATATTACCATTTCCAAGTGCTTCTTCTGCTTGAGGAACACCAGTAGCTTTTACTGCAGATTGAACAGGAGTAGCTTTTGGAGTTTGAGAAGATGAAATACTTGGAGCTTCATCAAAATTTAAAGGTGTAAAAGCATTTCCATCAGCAAAAGCAACACCTGAACATAATAACAAACAACCAGCTAAAATTATCTTCTTCATAAACATATCTCCATAATTATAAATTAAAATAACATTATTATAATAGTATACTTTTAAATAATTCCAATCATTCATTTGATTGAATTTATTATATATCTAGCTTATAACCACCACCATAAATAGTTGCAATATATTTTTTATCCCCTGATATTTTTGCTATTTTACTTCTTAAATGTCTAACATGAACTCTAATTGTTTCAACATCATCATCTGGTTCATAGCCCCATATTTCTTTAAGAATCTTTGCTGATGAAACCATATTCCCATGATTTTGAAACAACAAGTTAAAAATATCAAATTCAATAGGAGTTAATTTAGCAATATTATCATTAATTTTTACACTATATGTTTCTGGTAAAAGTGTAATTTCTTTATAATTCAACAATTCTTTAACAGCTACTGATTCTGGGATTTGGTTGGAGCGTTTTAATAAAGCCCTCACTCTAACTTTTAATTCTTCCATTTCGAAAGGTTTTACAAGATAATCATCAACACCAATATCAAAACCTTTCACTTTATCATTTAATTGTGATAAAGCTGTTAGCATTAAAATAGGAACATTTTTTAAATCCGGATGTTGTCTCATTCTTTGAGCAACAGTATATCCATCAACATCAGGCATCATAACATCTAAAATAACTAATGATGGTAATTCCTGTTTTGCAATCGCAAAACCTTCTATTCCATCAAATGCTTGAATAACATTATATCCATTTAGTTCTAAATTTATTTTTATTAGCTCATTTATAGCTACATCATCATCTACAACTAATATTTTATTCATATTTTTATAATAATATAAAAATATCTTAAATAAATACTGGAAATTTTTTTTTGTCCCTAGTATCATATAATAACATAGTTGAGAAACATAGTATGAATAACGATAATATGGCAGATGGAATCTCAGATTTAATATCCCAAGAGATTCATTCAAAAGATAAAATATTTAAACCCGACTTTAATCAAAAAACCGGCAGAGAATTACTTGCGTTTTATCTGCAAACAAAATTTAAACAAATTCTTGCTTACGATAAAAAAGCTGATATTCCTGTGTTCATAAATATTAAACCGGATTTTATTGCCAGATTTTCAAAACGTCTTATTAATAACCCTAATAAGCGTTTTTTAATAGGTATAACAGGAGAATCTGCTTCTGGAAAATCTACTATTTGTAATGAAATCGAAAATGTTATCAAAAATTTTGAATTACCTGTGTCAATTATTACAACTGATAATTACTTTAACGACATTTCAGAATTAATTTCTAAATATGGTGGATTTGATAACTTAAGAGATAATGGGTATGACATTGATGCTCCTCAAAATTTCCAACTTGAATTATTAAGACAAGATTTAGAAAAAATCTCAACAGGTAAAGACATTTATACCCCAGAATACTTACCAAATGGGACAGGTGTTTCTGTTCCTTTATCAAAATTTGTTAAATCTGAGAAAATCATTGTTGTTGAAGGTATGGCAACAATGTATGAAGGAATTAAAGACTTGTTTGATATAAAAATTTATATTGAAACTGATATTGACGTAAGAAGACGAAGATTTTTAACTAGAGCCTGTGATGAAAGAAATCAAGATATGGAAAATGCTCTTAAGCATTGGGAATATATTTTATCTGCAGGTCAAAAATATATTATTCCAGCAAGAAAAGATATGGATATTATATTAAATGGGGATTCAAGTTTAGATTATTTCTCACAAATTTTAGAATATATCCACACTATTACCAATAATTTTGAGCAATAAATCATTCTTTTAATTAATATACAGTATTTTTAGTTCATGTATAATAAAACTATGAACTTATTAGAAATTAAAAATTATTCTATATCCTTTCGTTGTGAATCAGGAATATACACGACATTGAATAATATTAATTTGAATATTCCACCAAAATCAATGGTTTCGCTAGTTGGAGAATCAGGTTGTGGTAAAAGTATGACTGCAATGAGTATTCTTAAACTTTTACCCAAAAATGCAATTATAGACTCTGGAGAAATAATATTTAAAAATAAAAATATTATAGAGCTATCAAACTCAGAAATGCAAAAAATTAGAGGCTCAAAAATTGCACTTATACCACAAGATCCAATGACATCATTAAATCCTTTATATACAATAGGAAACCAATTACTTGAAGTTATTAATAAAGATAAAACTATTACAAAAGAAGATGCAATAAAAAAAGCGATTGAGGTTCTAGAGATTGTAAAAATCCCAAAAGCAAAAGAAAAATTAAATGCCTACCCACATGAATTTTCAGGAGGAATGAAACAAAGAGCTATAATTGCTATGGCACTTGCGACAAATGCAGAATTAATTATTGCAGATGAGCCAACAACAGCACTTGATGTAACAATACAAGCTCAAATTATGAATATATTAAATGAAATTAAAGAGAATTTGGGGACTTCAATTCTTTTAATTTCTCATGAATTAAATCTTGTTGGGCAATATTCAGATGAAATTAATGTAATGTATTCTGGACGTATCGTTGAAAAAGCATCATCAAAAGGTATTTTTGATAACCCATTACATCCTTATACTGTTGCATTGCTAAATGCTCTTCCAGCAAATAATCAAGGGAAAGAGCTTAAAACAATAAATGGTCAGCCTCCTAATATTCAAGAAATTATACCTGGATGCCGTTTTAATCCTAGATGTGAAAAAAGAATTGACAATCTATGCAATATAAAAAGTCCAGTTCTAAAAGAAGTAGAACCGAACCATTTTGTTGAATGTTTTTTATATAAAATCTAAAGCTTAATGTCTAATTGGAACTCTTACTAAATGACCTTGTTCATCATAAGAACGTTCTAAAATAATAGCCTTATTTTCATCACGATTTTTATAAATATAATATAAAACCATATCTGTACCAACTAAAACAAAGTTTAGAAGGTATAAGAAAAATACCATATCTGGACTATATAAAGCCTTATGAATCATTCCACAAATATAACCTATTTCTACTAACCACAAGAAAAATATACTTTTCCCTTTAACATTTTTTGTTTTATAGGTTTTAGCAACTTGAAAAGGCCAACTTGCTCCAAAACATATCATCATTCCGGCTTCAAAAATACTCATATAAAAATCCTTTTTATTAAATGTAGTTTATACACTCATTATAATACCTTTTTTTATGATTTCAACCCTTTAAAATAAAACTTAATTTATTCTTTATATGTTTATGATAAAATACAAAACTGAGAATATGGAGGTCATCTATGTCAGACAATTTTAGCATTGATATCGTATCAGGGATAGATCATAACGAACTTTTAACAGCAATTGATAAAGTAAGGAATGATTTTTTATCTACATATAACCTTGGAACAAATACACAAATTGATTTAAATCCAGATAAATCAATCACAATCACAACCAACAATAAAAATAGTATTAAAGAAATTTGCGATAGCTTTGAATCACACTTAAATAAAAATGGAAATAGTGTAACAATAAACAGCATTGAATCGAGTGAAACAGTTGTTGGATCAGAGGTTAAACATATAATTAATATTATAAAAGGTTTCACTAAAGATATCGCAGATTCAATCGTTGACGATATCAAAGATTTAAAACTTGAAGTAGAAACAACAATACATAATAATCAAGTACGTGTTACTGGTAAAAATAAAGCTGATATTGATAATATTATAAAAATGATAAATAATAATCAAAAAAAATATAATACACCAATACATATTACAAATAACAAATAAGGAGAATTACTATGGCAAAAGATAGTAGCTTTGATATTGTATCAGAATTTGACAGACAAGAGCTTTTAAATGCTGTTGATCAAGTAAAAAGAGATTTACAATCAAGATTTGATTTAAAAAACTCTAATTCAGATATTGAATTAGAAGCAGACAAAACCATTACTATTACAACTAGTGATGATATGAAATTAAGAAACATTTATGACATTCTTCAAACTAAATTAGTTAAAAGAGGACTTAGCATTAGAATATTAGATGCACAACCAGTAGAAAATGCTCTAGGTGGCAATGTTAGACAAGTATACAAACTAAGAAAAGGATTAACCCAAGAATTAGCTAAAAAAATTGTTGCTGATATTAAAGATTCAAAACTAAAAGTTCAAGCATCAATTCAAGGAGATCAAGTAAGGGTAACAGGAAAAAGTAAAGACGACTTACAAGAAGTTATAAAACTTCTAAGAGGAAATGAAGAAAAATATGATTACCCTCTACAATTTACAAATTACAGATAAAAAAATTAAAACAAAATGGTGGTCTTATAAAAGGCCACCATCTGTTTTAGATTGTATTAGTTATATTAGTAAGAATTTATTTCAACATATTCATTTTTGCCACCACCGTTAACAAGAGCTGCTACACCAGAGATTACTGCACCAACTACTGCACCGATAGCTGCACCTTTCCAACCGAATTTTTTACCTTTTAATGCACCTTGAGCAATACCACCAGCAACACCTAAGCCTACAGCTGGAGTTACGTAACCAAGACCTTTACCAATATTCTTGTATGATTGTTTTCTATCATAACCTTCGATTGTAGTACCTTGCATATAAGCGATTGTTTCTTCTGCTGAATTTTCGTGGAAACCACCACCAAAGAATCCTTCTTTAAGACCGTGCATAAAGTAACCATCGCCGTGAGCTCTTATATCAGCTTCTAAATCATTACCATTTACTTGTGCATAATATTTAGCAACTGCTGCTCTTATTGAACGTTTTGCGTTGATTCTTTCTTCATGAGTTTTTAATTCTTGACCTACTTCATTTTCAATTTCGTCACAAACTTCATCAAATACTTTTGTTGCTACACCCATATCATTTGATTTGATATAACTAGCCATTTCTCTAAGCTTTTTATTTAAGATTTCAGAAGATGTATTTAAGGCATATTGGTTTCCACGTTGTTTGAAAACGAATTTGGTTTGGCGATCAGATGAATTATCTAAAATGTCATAATATCCATTATTCCATTTTTTAGCGTTGTCAACATATTTGTCAACATCACCATACCAACCACCATACATTCCGATACCCATACCCATTCCCATGCCAGGCATCATACCCATTCCACCCATCATAGGCACTCCTGCACCAGTCATAGTTGGAGCTGTTCCCATTGGAGCATTGTATGGAGATCCAAAAATTGAATATTCAGATTCATAATATTGACTCTGCATTGGTCTATTTAAAAATTGAAATTGTCCCTGAGCGTCCATATTTGGATTTGCTTTAGGAATTGTTAATGTTTGATCTGACATACAAACCTCCTGTATAACCTAACCTTAAATAATAATTTAACCTTTACTCTTATATAAAGTATTTCTATCACGAAGAATTGACTTATTTTATTAATTTTGTTAACAAAAGTTAACAAAATAGCAAAGTTTATAAAAAAAATGCTTTATTTAAATATCACTGGTGATATTAAGTGTAGGTTAATAAAACAAGGAGGATACCTAATGGTTAGAAGCGTAAGCGGTATGCCTTTAAATGCAATGCAAAATGTAAAGGCAGTGACATCGCGTAATGTAACTGGAACTTATTTTAAAGGTGGAGAAAAAGTAGCAGCAAAAGTTAAAGATTCAACACAAATCGGTTATTGGAGAGCAGCATTTTCAAGGTTAACAGACGAACAAATTAAGAGTGTAAATGAAACAGGGAAATTAAATGGAAGAGTTAAATTTCGTTCAAATGGACAAGGTGGTTATCTAATAGTACCAAATATAATGAATGTATCTGTTGGAACCCAAACACTACCTGCAGGATTTGAACTAAAGAAAAACTTCTTAGGATTTACCTGCGTTGTTCCTAAAGATTCTGAAAGTATATTATTAAAAAAGAGTAAATAGTATTAAGGGTTACCTTGAGGTAACCCTTAAATAATTATTTCTTTGAAAATACAATTTCGTCATCATTTACATCAACATATACCGTGTCACCATCGACAAACTTGCGAGAAAGAATATCCTTTGACAATGGATTTTCAACAAGTTGTCTAATAACACGTTTCAATGGTCTTGCACCATATATTGGATTGAACCCTCTTGTTGCAAGCAAGTCTTTCGCATCATCAGATATCTCTATGGAGATATCTTTTTCTTTTAATAAGTTTTTAAGATATTCCATTTGAATATCTACTATCTGAGATAATTGAGATAAAGTTAATGACTTAAAGAAAATAGTTTCATCAATTCTATTCAAGAATTCAGGTTTAAATCTATCTCTTAATACAGCCATAACTTTTTCTTTTGTTTCATCAAAATTTCCTGCTTCTAAAGTAGCATTCAATGAATCTTCAAGAATAATATCACTACCGATATTACTTGTCATAATAATTACCGTATTTTTAAAATCAACAGTTCTACCTTTCGCATCTGTTAATCTTCCATCATCAAATATTTGAAGCATTATATTGAATACATCAGGATGAGCCTTTTCAATTTCATCAAATAGTACAACTGAATATGGTTTACGACGAACTGCCTCAGTTAGCTGACCACCTTCTTCGTAACCAACATATCCTGGAGGAGCTCCAACTAATCTTGCAACATTATGTTTTTCCATATATTCACTCATATCAATACGGATAATTGCATCTTCATCATTAAACATGAATTCTGCAAGGGATTTTGCAAGTTCAGTTTTACCAACCCCAGTTGGTCCTAAGAATAAAAATGTACCAATTGGGCGTTTAGGATCTTTAAGTCCTGAACGAGCACGTCTTATTGAATCTGAAACAATTTCTACAGCTTCATCTTGACCAATTAATCTCTTATGTAAGAAATCTTCCATTCTTAGAAGTTTTTCCATTTCACTTTCAACAAGCTTATTAACAGGAATACCTGTCCATTTGCTTACAACTTCTGCAATATCATCATCGTCAACTTCTTCTTTTAGTAAACAATGGTCCTTTTTAGGACAAGAATCTTTATGTTGTATTGCATCTAATTCTTTTTCTAATTGTAAAAGTTTGCCATATTTTAATTCAGCAGCAGTTTGCAAATCTGTATTTCTTTCTGCTTCTGCAATTTGAGTCTTAACTTGGTTTATTTCATCTTTTATTGCAGCTTCTCCAGTAATTGAAGCTTTTTCAAGTTCCCATTGAGATTTCAAAGTGTCAACTTTTGAAGATAATTCATTGATTTCCTTAGTTAATTTTTCAATTTTTTCTAAAGATTCTTGACTATCTTCTTTTTTCAAGGCTTCCCTTTCAATTTCAAGTTGCATTTTTTGTCTTAGCATCATATCAATTTCTTCAGGCATAGAATCAATTTCAATTCTTAAAGATGATGCTGCTTCATCAATTAAATCAATAGCTTTATCTGGTAAAAATCTATCTGTTATATATCTATCAGATAATTTAGCTGCTTGTACTAAAGCACTATCTAAGATTCTTACGCCATGGTGGACTTCATATTTTTCTTTTAAACCTCTTAAGATACTAATAGTATCTTCAACAGAAGGTTCTTCTAGTAAAATTGGTTGGAAACGACGTTCAAACGCAGGATCTTTTTCTATGTACTTACGATACTCATTTAATGTTGTAGCACCAATAGTTCTTAAAACACCTCTTGCTAACATTGGTTTCAGTAAGTTACCTGCATCCATAGCACCATCAGTTGCACCTGCACCAATTATTGTATGAATTTCATCAATAAATAATACAATTTCGCCATTTGAATCTTCTACTTGTTTTAAAACAGCTTTCAAACGTTCTTCAAACTCACCTCTGAATTTTGCACCTGCAACCAATGCGCCTAAATCTAAAGCACATAATTTAACTTTTTTCAAAGATTCAGGAACATCTCCTCTTATAATACGTTGAGCCAAGCCTTCAGCAACGGCTGTTTTTCCAACCCCAGGTTCTCCAATTAATACAGGGTTATTTTTTGTTCTTCTATTTAAAACCTGTATAATACGTCGTATTTCTTCATCACGACCTATTACAGGGTCTAGTTTACCTTTTCTTGCAAGCTCTGTTAAATCTGTAGAATATTTTTCAAGAGCTTTCATATTTTCATCGGCATTTTTATTATCCACAGTTTTTTTACCTCTAATCTTTTTCATTACATTTAAAACACTATTTGTTGATACTCTATTTTTCAAAAGCAATTCTTGAATTGAAGAGTTATCCAATTTTGTCATTGCAAGAAGAATCATCTCAATTCCAACAAATTCATCCTTAAATTCAACTGATGTATCTTGCGCGATAGATAATAATTTTTCACTATCAGGTGCCAAGAAAATTTGTTGAGTATTTGATATCTCTGATATTGTAGGAAATGATTTAACTCTTGCTACAACTCCGTTTATAAATTCTTGATTTAAGAGTTTTAATTCCATAAGGTAATCACGTATAATTCCCTTATCCTCTATCATAGCAAGCATAATATGTTCAGGTTGTATCTGAGGATTTTTGTATTCATTCATTTTAACACCTGAAGCATATAGTATTTCTTGCGAATAATTAGTAAATTTTTCGAAATTAATCATATTTTTGCTCCATTCACAATATACATATTAATTTAATTTTTGTAAATATTAACAAAAATTAATGTTTAATTAATAATTAGCAATTAAAAATTTTAGGAGTTTTATACTAAAAGTAATTCAATGGTATTGCTAAAAAAACTTCTTATGATATTATAAATGAGAAGTGATAAGGAATATTTATGAATAAATTTTACCTAACAACTGAACATCGTCATCATCATATAATCCCGAAGGGACTATAAGATTTTGATGTGATTCAGTTTCTTGTAAAATAGCCCCTTCGGGAAAATTGATTGAAGGTTAGCTAGTTTACATAGGAGATTATTATAAATGTCACTTTTAATAAATGCAATTTCAGCAGTAGGAAATAATAGTAGTGTATATCCTTTAATCGTAAGAGATTGTGGGATTGAAGCCCCTGTAAAAGTAGTTCAAAACTACAATCAAACAGCAAAAGATTCTAAAAGAATGGCTATGCACTGTGCAAGAGAAAAAACAATTGATGAATATGCGACATCTGCTGTTTGGATTGGTAGTGTACCTTTAATTGAAAACATTGCAAATAAAATTATTAAGAAAAAAACAGGTCTTAATGGTAATGTTAATCTTAAGTTATTAGAAAAAACTAAAGACGGTAAAACTTATAAAAACGCGCAAAATATTGAAGCTAATATCAAAAAGTTTGCAAAACTTGCTCCTGATGCAGTTCAGGATTTAATCAATGTAAGAAACAACGCAGATAAATATAAAAAATTATCTAATAAGAAATATTCTATAGCATTAATCTTACCTATGATTATAATGGGATATATTATCCCTAAATCAAATTTTGCATTAACGAACTATTTAATAGAACGTGATATTAAAAACGGAAAATTAAAATCAAAAGGATTACAACAAGAATATCAAACAATACCAACAAAAAAACCAGAGAGCAAGAATTTTAAATCATTGAATTCATTTAAACAACAACCAAACATAAGTTTTAAAGGTTTGGGTTCAACAATCGCAACTCTTAGCCACACTGACAAAATGGCTATTACAGATGGTGGACTTGCAGTGGGAAGAGTTGGGACTTCTAGAGGTCGCAACGAAAAAATAGAAACAGGCTTCCGTTCATTAGGCATGCTTGTTTTAAACTTTGTCACCCCTAAATACATTGAAAAAGGACTTGATAAAGCTACAAAAGCAATTTTTGGAATTGATACAGCTCTTGATCCTAAAATAATGGCAGATAAAAAATTCCTAGTACAAGTTAAAAATAATACTCTTAAACTTCCAAGTAAAGAAGAAGAAGTTCTAGATTTTATTGATAGCAATCCAAAATCAATACTTGCCAAATACGCAAAGAAAAATGGAATTGTAAAATTCCTTGATAATGGAGTTAGAGATCCAAGAGAATTTGTTGATACAAAAAGATTATTTTCATTATCAGAAACAATGAAAGATTTTGCATCTCAAGCTCCAAAAGATAAAAAAGGAATAATTAAATATGCTAATAAAGCAATTAAAGCAAAATCATTTAATATTGCTGCAAATGTAGCAATAAGTAGTGTATTACTCGCAGTAGCACTCCCTCAAGCACAATTTGCATTAAGAAAAATAATATCAGGTACAAACGTAGACCCAGGACTTATTGCAAGTAAAAAACACGAACAAAAGAAACTTAATAAAAATGCTTAATAACAAATTAAGCATTTTTATTAATATTATTCTTCCTCTTCCTCGCCTTCACCTTCGGCTGTAGGTTTATTTAAATTATCGAATTGAGAAACATCAACACCCATATCTTTTAATGATTGATATGACTTAGGCGCTAAAGCAGTATTTCCGAAATTTTCTAATACTGTTTGAAAACATTCAACAGCCTCATCTGTCATATCACGCATTTTATACATACATCCAACTTTATAATATAAAGGAGCTAATGCAGGATCTGGTTCTAAAAGCATTTGGTTATCAAGCTTAATTTTTATTCCTACAAGATTAGAATTGTCCTCTGGAGATAATAAAGCCCCTCCATATATTTTTTTTGTTAATGAATCTACTTGAGTAGCCATAGCCTCAATAGCTTCAGGCTCCATTTTTACTTTTGAAGATTTTTTAGCAGACACGTTTGTATCAACATTAACCAATGCGATTAATGTTAAAACAACAATTCCCCCTGCTAATAACTTCTTTATATCCATAATAATATTATACTATAAAAAATCCATTTATTGAGTAAAATAAAAATATGGATAAGAAAAAAATCTATCAAATGTTTATACTTGGAACAGGAGAACTTGAAAAACCATTATTAAATGGATTAGGTGGGGTTATTCTGTTTTCTAAAGATATCACTTCAAAAGAAAATCTCATAAATTTAATAAAAGAAATTAAAAATAAATCTATAATTTCACCTTTTATCTCAATAGACCAAGAAGGAGGAAGAGTAGAAAGAACTGAAAATATAACCCCCAAAAGGCTTTCTGCAAAATATGCATTTGAAAAAGGTGAAACATTTCTCAAACAACAAACGACAAGCATGGCAGAAGAACTAGAAATTTATGGATTTAACCTGAATTTTGCACCATGCGCTGATGTTAACACAAATCCTGATAACCCAATAATTGGAGAAAGAGCGTTTTCAAATAATCCAGACGACGTAATAAAAGGAGTCAAAATAATTTCAGATATTTATAAAGAACATAGAATAATTCCATGCATAAAACATTACCCAGGACATGGAGATGCAAATGCCGATAGCCATAAAACGTTACCAGAAATCAATCTATCTATGGAAGAGATGTTAAAATACCACATTAAACCTTTTAAAGAAAGCATAGAGCAAGGAATTGATATGATTATGGCTGCACATCTTCATTGCACATGTTTTGATAATGATATAATTCCAACATCATTAAGCAATAATGCACTTTCTTATCTTCGTAATAATCTTAATTTTAAAGGTATTATTATCTCAGATGACATGGTAATGAAAGGAATCCAATATGATGCAGGTGAAGCATGCATAAAAGGAATTCATGCAGGATTAAATATGTTTATATATAGAGAAGCAAACGATGTAAGTTTAGGTGCAATTGAAGCTGTAATAAAAGAAGCTGAAAAAAATCAAGAATTCATGCATAAAATAGAAGACTCATACACTAAAATTATTGCCCTTAAAGAAAAATACAGAATTATTAAATAATTTAAAAATTTCAGCATGTAGGGTTTAAAGAAAAAAATAAAATGTTATAATAAAAACACGTTCTTAAAAAGGTAGTGTATTAAATGATAAATTTTTCAATAAAACAACCAATCAACAGCAATAAAATTGCTACAAAAAAATTTGAACAAGCAAAACAAAAATTAATTAAAAAAAATTATAATGAGATATATGAACATGAAGCAGCTCACAAAGCAGCTGCAGGAAGTTTAGGAGGGAGCATACATATTATAAATAACAGTGCAGGGATTCCTGTCAGTGGTTTTGTTCCTATTTCAATGCCCAATATGCCTGAAAAAGTTACAAAAAGTGGGTTAGAAAAAACAATAGATCACGCAAAAACTGTTATTAAAGCTGCTATGGCTCCTAAAGACCCATCAAGCGCAGACTATAGAGTTAAAGCATCAGCAGAAAAAACTCTTAATAAAGCAGAATCAAAAAAGAGAAATATCTCAAAACAACTTGATTATATGGCATAATAATCATTTATAAAAAAATAAGCAAAATAAAAAGCTGCTTGGTGCAGCTAGTATTTCATAATCTTGGGAGGAGATTTGGGGATAGTTGATACAGAGATTATACTATATTTGTTATAATCATGTACCATGCCCAAATCTTTTTTTTACAAAAATTAACATGATTGTTTAAATTATAATATAAAAAATAAGACTAAGAATAGCTCTTAGTCTCACTTTTAAACTCTTTTATGGCAAGATATCTAATCTAATAATGCTTCTAACATTTCTGCATTCTGTGCTGCATATGCTGAATTTCTAATTTTGTTTCTGTGAATGTAAGTTCTGAGGGCTTCCCTAATAAGTTCAGAACGAGAACGATTTTCACTTTCTGCTACATTGTCGATTTCGCCTAAAAATTGTTCAGGCATTGAAATTAATACTCTTGCCATAATATATTCTCCTTTTCCTCTTTCTAGTTATACCCTGTATATATTATTAAAGTATTTAGTATATACAAAATTGCCTTTTTAAAATAATATATGTTACATTTCTTTACAAAGTACATATTAAATTATAATATTTTGTAAACAAATGTAACAAAACATCTCAAAAAGCTAAAGATATACAATATTGATGCCGTAATCAATACCATAAGGAAAAATTATAGGAGAATTGATTATGGGTATGTCAGCATCTCAAGCTAGATTGCTAAGCCTTACAGCAAGACAATCAAATTTAGAATTTGAAGGGCAACAAATTAACCAACAAAGAACAAATTTGTCTAACCAATCAGCTAATTATTATAACAGTTTATTAACAATGAATGTGCCTACTCCACCTTCTACTGATGATTATACTACTATTCAGTATCAATTCATCATTGGTGGAAATGATGCAACTGTTACTCAAGTTCTTCCTCAAGATAATTTAGGTAACTACTTAGTTGAATATACTACTAATCTTGCATCTATTGGGGTTCAAGAAAATAGTGCATATAAAATCACTGCTAGTGCTAATAATAGCGCTGTTAAAACTGGGGCATTAAGAGATGTTGATTCTACTGATCCTACAGAAGTTTACAATGCTGAATTACAATATTATGTTCAATCTTTCAGAGAAGATGATCAACATGGTACATTAACAGCTTTAACTAATAAATCTGATAGATATGATAAAACTAGATTAACTGGAAACGTAACTTACTATAATAAATATGGTAATCAAGTTGATGCAACTGAAGCTCTTGATAATGGTGAATTAAAAGATGAATATACTGCTTTAGTTGACAAACAATCTGATGAAATTGGATATTCTATTGTTAACATTCAACTAGCTGATAGAGCATCTTATGAAGAAGCTCTTGCTAGAGGAGAATTTGTTAGAGAATTCCAAGAAAATACTACTGACAACACTTATGGAACTGATAAAGTACAAACTTATGCTGCTTCTAATGATGCGACATTCTCTACTGTTGGTTCTGAATACAAAGAAGCTTTCCTTAATGCTGGTTTAGATATTAATGAATACTATCAATATAAATCTAGTACTGGGATTAGATTTGCTAAAAAAGAAGATGTTGAAATGAGTGCTAATAACTCTACTCTTAGCATCATGACTTATGCTGTTGCTTCTTTAAAGAAAACTCAAACTACTCAATTAAGTGGAGTGCAAATAGAATTTGATGCTTCTGGTAGAATTTCTTCTATGACTGATGCTGAAGGTAATACTTACACTATGACTGCTAGTACTATTACTGATGATGATGCGTATGAAGATGCATATAACCAATACATTTATGAACAATATGTATATGATCAAAAGCAAAATGAAATTAATGCACAAATCGAAATTCTTCAAGCTCAAGATAAAAACTTAGAATTAAGATTATCTCAATTAAATACTGAACACAACGCTATCCAAACTGAAATGGAAGCTGTTAACAAAGTATTAAGTAAGAATATCGAAACTTCATTCAAAACATTCAACGGCTAGGGGTAAATA
>CALUWB010000023.1 GCA_944324375.1 Candidatus Gastranaerophilales bacterium
TACAGAGTTAGATTCTATTAAGAAGATAATTGATGATAATGTTTCGGTCACATTTAAGATATTTACATAATTGATATTCACCCCATAATATTATATTATTACATAGGGGTGTGTATGGAAAAAACATTAGAAAAAGTAATTAAACCAAACTTTGCACAACAAAAGTGTATTGATAAGATTAAGGGTTCAATTCTCGTATTAGCAGGTCCTGGAACTGGTAAAACTTTTACTGTTGTTCATAGAATATCTTCAATGCTTACAAAAGGTATTTCTCCTGAGAAAATACTTTGTTTGACTTTTTCTGATGCAGCAGCTTCCGAAATGCGCCATCGTATTATTAAAGAAATAGGGTTTCTTGCTGCTTCCGTTAATATTTATACATACCATTCTTTTTGTAATGAAATTCTCAAAAAATATTCCGAAGATTTTTCTTTAGCTAATGATGTAGGATTGATTACAGAAACAGTTAAAAGAGAATTGATGATTGAAACTATTGATGAAATTAATCCTCAATATTTTGTAGCTGATAGAGGTGGGAAATATTATTATTTATCAACTTTTTTATCAGCTATTGAAAAGATAAAATCTAAACGAATCACTAAAGAAGAATATTTTAATGCTTTTCAAACGAATCCTAAATATATTAGGGCAAAAGAAGAACTAGAATTTGAAATAGCAGAAAGAGAAGCTAAAGGAAATACTAAAAATGCTACAAGATACAAGGATTTAGAAAAGATTAAAAATAATATCGAAAAAGCAAAAGAAATTTGGTTAATTCATGAAAAGTTTTCTGAAAAGATGAAAGAAAAAGGTTTAATAGATTTTGCTGACATGATAAACCTTGTAATTGATAAATTTAATGATGATAAAGAATTTTTAAAACAAGTTTCCAATCAATATGATTACTTCTTAGTTGATGAATATCAAGATACAAACGATTTACAAAATAGTATTTTATTTTCTCTTTTATCGACAAAAGAAGTTCCTAATGTATTTGTTGTCGGAGATGATGATCAAATTATATATGGTTTTCAAGGGGCAAACTCTGAAAATATTGAAAATTTCTTAAAAAAATATCCAGATACTGAGGTTATTTGTTTAACAGAAAATAATCGTTCTACTCAAACGATTCTTAATATGAGTTATAAACTTCTTAACCAAGATAAGACAAGGCTAGAAGCTAATCCATTGTTTAAAAATTATTCGATAATAAAATCTTTGACAGCAAAAAATCAAGATATTATTTCAAAAGAACGAAAAATTAGAAGATGGCAGTTTGGAGAGCTAAATCAAGAATATAACCATATTGTTGAAGATATTGAGTCTTTAATTAAAAATAATTCCGAACTAAAGTTATCTCAAATTGCAATTATTTCAAAAAAGAAAAAGGAATTGAGAACTTTTGCAGAATTATTGAAATCAAAAAATATTCCAACACAAATAAGTGAAGGCACGAATATCTTTTCAATAAAATCTTCAACTGTATTATATTTCTATTTAAAAGCATTGAATAATCAGGCTTTGTGCTCAGACAAACTTTTTGGTCTTTTACTTGCACCTCCGTTTGATATCTCTTTAAAAGATTATAATAAGTTATTACATGAGCATAAGCGTTCTTGTCGTGATAACAATGATTTTGTAACGAATATGGAAATATTGTCAGGTTGGGATGATGAGTTAAAAATTAAGTTATTCTTAAAAACTTTTAAAGATTTAAAAATGTTTTTAGCAACAAATAATCTAAGAGATACTGTTATAAAGGTTCTTAATGATACTGGTATTTTAGAGTTTTTCTTTAGGTATCCAAGTAATAGATTAGAAAATATTTTAGGTATCAAAAAAATGATTGATGAAGCTACTGATTTGATGCAATTAGATGCTTCTGCTACATTGAATGATTTTATTAATAAACTAGATTACTGTAAAGATAATAATATTGAACTATTAACAGATAAAAGCGATGTTGTTCAAAATGCAATTCAGTTGGTAACATATCATGGTTCAAAGGGCAGAGAGTTTGAACATGTATATTTACCAAATTTGTTATCAAATAATTGGGAAGCATTTTCGATGCCAACTGAATATAAACTTGTTACTGATTTTTCTGATGAAGAAGATGATGATTTAATAAAAAAAGATTCGGAACTTATAAAACAGTTATTTGTCGGAGTTACTCGTGCTAAATATGCTTTGACTATTTCATATTCTGAAGCTGAAAATGGAAAATTAAAAACAGTTACTAAATATTTAGATGCTGTTTCTGATTTCGATTTTGATAAAGAAGATTTTGAATATAAAGAAGATGATGCTATAACAGAATATTTTAAATCAATTTCTCAAGAAACATTGAATAATAGAGATGAGTTAAAAGATGAATTAAAGGAAAGGGTAGAATCAATAGTTTTAAGTCCATCGGCTATTAATGCCTATAATGTTTGTCCAAGACAATTTTTATATAGCAATGTTCTAGGAATTAATCTGAATGAAGTTGATTGGGGAGCTGCTAATTATGGTTCTGCTATTCATAGGGTTTTAGAAAAATCTGCAGTTGCTGAACATTATTTTACAAAAGAAGAAGCAATTGCTGATTTCTTAAAGGAAATGGATAAACAAGTTTTCAATTCAAAGGTTGATAAAGAAAATTTTATAAAAAGAGGGCTAAGTATTTTTGATAATTATTATCAACATTTTTGTGAAACTCCTAAAAGTATGATTTATGCTTTGGAAGATAAATTTGACGGTGTATTGTTTAAAGATGAAATGTTGAATGGAAAAATTGACAGAGTAGAAAAATTATCTGATGGTACTTATGCTCTATATGACTATAAAACAAGTTCTCCTGTAAGTAAAAACCAATATAAACAAGGTGGTTCAAGAGAAGATTATTATAATCAGCTCTGCTGCTATAAATATGCTTTTGAAAAGAAAACTGGTCTAAAAGTTTCAAAAGTTGGTGTAATTTATGTAGAAAATCATGTAAAATCAGTGGAACTAGAACTAAGTAAAGATGATATGGATTATATAGAAAACTTGGTAGTTGAAACATATAAAAATATTCGCAACTTAAACTTTGATGTTCCTGTTTCTCAGCCAGAAAAATCATGTGAGAGATGTGGATACAAAGAACTTTGTAAACTAGATGTTATCTAATGATACGTATTCCAAATCATTATTTAAAAGTGTAACTTTACCTGTTTGGTGACATAAGTGGCACTTTGCAATATAAAGTTTTTTATCTACAACTGCTTTTTTGATAATTTCAGAATGCTTTAATAAATATTCTTCAACCCACATAGTATGTTGTTTTGCAAGAGTTTCGTTTGATTCTAATGAATTTTTATCTAAATCAACAGCAGGATAGACACATTTTAATATCGATTGGAAATGCTCTTTGACTTCAGGATAACTTTCTTTAGCATATTCCATAACTCCACAATTATCGTGTCCTAATAAAATTAGTAATGGAACATGCAATTTTTTTACTGCATATTCTATGCTTTCTCTAACATTAGGTCCAACAGTTATTCCTGCAACTCTAACAACAAATAATTCTCCAATTCCTGCTTCAAATATTAATTCTGGAACAACTCTTGAATCAGAACAACTAAGTACGCAGGCATGTGGTTCTTGAAATTCTGCAAAGTGTCTTAATGTGTCAATTGTTATATTCTTTGCTTCGTATTTACCATTTATGAATTGTTCATTCCCTTTTAATAGTTTGATAAGAATTTCTTTTGATTCTTTAGGTATATTAGTTGTCATATAATTCTCTCCATAAAAATAACACGATAATATTATACACAAATATTTCTGCTTGAAAAAATAAATAACTTGTGTTAAATTTGTTATGCAAGACTAACATTTTAAGGGGTGTGTATGCCAGAAGCTAAGTTAAGCTCAAGTTTAGAAGATTATTTAGAGTGTGTTTACAATCGAATAAATTTGAATGGTGCAGTAAAAGCTATTGAAATTTCTAAGGATTTAAATGTTTCAAGAGCATCTGTTACAGAAGCATTAAATAAACTTGCGCAAAAAGAGTATATTAATTACGGCCGTTATGAAATGATTTCAATAACAGAGGCAGGAATTAAAAAAGCTCGAGAAATAATAAACAAGCATAATGTAATTCAATCGTTTTTTGAAGATGTGCTTGGGATTTCTTCAACAGAAGCTGCAAATACTGCTTGCCAGATAGAGCATATAATAACTGAAAATATCCTTGAAAAGTTGTCTAGTTTTAATAAATTTTGTTCATCTGAACCAGATTTTATTAACAGATTTAAAAATAAGTAAAATTTTTTGGAGATAGTGTTAGGATAACCAAACAATGTTTAATCATATAAAAACAGTCGGTAAATATTTAGATCAGCCTTTAGTTGTTGGGAAATTTTCAAAAGTTGTCCCAGGAGTTTTATTGGGTGGTGCAACTTTATATACTGCAAATGAAGTTAGAAAAGCTCCTAAAGATAAGAAAAAAGAGGTTGCGATAAATACAGGAATGGTACTAGGTGCAACTTCATTAGCTGCATTAGCTGCTCCAAGAATTGCAGCAAAGGCTGTTAGAAAACCTTATGAAAAAATTGATATAAATAAAATCAAGCAATTTAATAAAGATTTAGTAGAAAACTTTTTATCTAAAAATTCAGTTGATTCTAATGTGAAAAAAGTTTTAGAAAAAGCTAAATCTAAAGTTTTAAATATTAAAGAAATTGGTTTATTACGAAAAAAACTTGAATCAACTGAATATGGTAAGAAATTTTTGGATGCTTTTGTTCCAGAACCTCAAAATGTAACAGCAGGAGAAATAGTTCAGGATATGGGGCGCTTATCAGTATTAGGAGCTCTTCCCGTTGCAGGTGGTATAGCAGGTGGTATTGCAGGAGATGTTGTAACTGATAAAAAAACTTGGAAACAAAAAGTTCCTAATAAGATTAAAGAAGGTGTATATCAGTATTTAGCTAATATATTTTTATGTAACGTTGGTGCTGCAGGAGCACTAGGTCTTATGGAGTCTTTAAAGGTTAAATCAAAAGCAGCTAGAGCTACTTCTATGGTTGGTGGAATTATTTTAACAGGTGTAATTGGAGGAAGTTCAATTGCAAATTATATTTCAAGAAAGTTTATTAACCCATTGTTTGAGTCTAAAGAAACAAGACAGATGAATAAAATCAAACATAGGCAAGAAAAACTGGAAAAACATAGCCATAAAAAGATGAAATCAGATGATAGAAAACCTGAATTATTAGATATATGTTTACATACTGATGATATCGCAACTGTTGCTGTTATGTCAGGTTTAAAATGGATTGAACCTGCGCTTCCAATTCTTTATGCAATATCAGGATATAGAGCAGGTATTGGATATAGAAATGGTGATGATAAATCAAAATGTCATCATCACCATAATAATTATGAACATGATAAAAAAGAATTATAAAGTTTTGTTTTCGGAGTAATCTTGTCCTCCAAGAGCTTTGTATAGTTCTATAGTCATAACCAGATAATTAGCTTTCTCTGAAATGTGCTCATTTTCTCTAAGGTATAGATTCCTTTCTTCTTTCATCTCATCTAGTTTTGATAAAGCACCTATTGAATATTTTGTTTGTGTTAATGTAAACTTATCAAATTCTAACTGACATCTTTTACTGCTTTCATCGTAGTTTTTACGTGTAGCTTTTATTCTACATAGAGAGTTGTTTAGTTCTTGGATACAAGTTAGAACTGTTTTATTGTATTCTTCAATAGCTTTCTTACATTCAAGTTTTCTATATCTTAAATTAGCCATTTTTCTTCCACCTGTAAATACATCCCAAGATGGAAGAACACCAACAGATGATAAGAATGAACGATTAGTAAATAATCTATCAAGATGGTAGGCATTAAAACCAATATTACCGTATATTGTAAATGATGGAAGTAGTTCTCTTCTTGCGACTCTTACATCTAATCCAGTTCTTTGTACATATAATTCGGATTTAACAAAATCAGGCCTTTTAGTAATAGATGAAGAATCAAAATTATCAGGAATATCAATTAACTTTATATTTTCAATTTTGTTTCTTTCAATATTGGTAACTTCTTTTTCTCCTAATAGGGTAATTAATTGATTTTTAATTATTTCTTGTTCTGCTTCCAGGGTATTTAGTTCTTGTTGGAAAGATGTTAGAGCTTGTTCTTCTGAAAGGACTTCAGGTTCTGAACATAATCCTCTTTCATATTTTAAACGTTGCATTTTAGCGATATTTGTTTGTAAATCAACTAATTTTTTGTTATTTTCAATCAGTCTATCAATTTTTATTAAATTAAAATAATTAGCTGTAAATGTACTTGATATTAATATTCTTGCAATTTTTTCATCTTCTATTGCTGATTGAGATAATTTTTTGAAACTTTTTGTTTGTAAATGATTTTTCCCATAAATATCAATTTCATAAGTCATTGATAAAGGTAATAAGTACCTAGTTTGAGAATAATTAGGTATTAGCAAGTTTCCAAAATAAACATCACTTGCTCTTAATTCTCTACCAATATTAGGATTGAAATTTATTTGTGGTAGTTCATTTGCTAATGACATTTTAACAACTTCTTGCATTTGTTTAGTCTTTATTGTTGCAATTTTTAAATCTTGGTTTTGTGCATAAACTTTTGCTAAATTATTAACCAAAATTTCATCGCCATAATGATTCCACCAACTTGTATCATCAGCCAATACTTGATTGCAGTTTAAAAACATTATTAATATAAAAAATGAAAATATTTTTTTCATACGTGAATAATCCCCTTGTGTTATTATCATAACACAAGAAATATTTTAATTTCAAGAAAATGTTTGACAAACCTAACAAAATATGTTAATCTATAAATGTTAGGTTTAACAAACATTTATAGAGGGCAAAATATGGTTAGTACTAAACCCATACAATTGGCAAGTGTTCGTCAACAAGCATATGATTTAAAGGTGTTTAATCACCATATATATGAATATAAAAAGGGTGTTAGAAGTTTAATTTTAACCACAGAAAAAAGTGTGTATAGAAAACCTATAGAAAACAGATTGACAAAAGAAAAGATTTCTTATGCGATACAAGATGTTGATAAAGATAAAATTAATGTGTTTTTTGGGGCAAAGAAATGTATTGAAGTTATAAAGACTTTTATACATAAAAAGTTAAATGAATTATCTCCTGAACAAGATTTTATATTAGGAACTTTGCTGGGTTACAACAAGGAAGCCCAATGTGACAGATATCTTAGCCAAATTAAGAAGAATTCTGCAAATAAAAAAGCTGTAAAATAAAATATACTTTAATCGTTAACTTATTATACTGTGTAAACTGTACACTAGGGACTAAAAATTAGTCCCTTTTTTATTTTAAATATACAGATTGTTTGTTTCGGATAAAAATTCTTCGAACTTCGCCCTAAAAATTACTAAATCAGCTTTTGATTCCATAGAGTCACTTGGGTGAATGACTTTTAATGTGTTACATTTTTTCTTTAGATATTTGAATGTTGTTTCTTCTTTACCAATATACATACTTGTGTAATCATTATACTCTTCAATAAGTTTATCTAATAAAGAATTAATTCTAATATCTGCTATAGTTATAACAATTTTATTTTCTTCATCAAATGTAGTTAATTCTTCATTAAATTTACTTTTTTTAATTTGTTCATTAATTTCTTTTTTTATTGGTTTAATATCTTCTTTAGATAAGCCTTTATCGTGTATAAATATTGCCCAATCTTCGTATTCAATGATTAGTTTTTTATTATCAATGAAAGTTTTAGATAACTGATTATATAATTTTTTTAATTCTTTTTTTAATTTATCATCGAAAATAGTTTCTTTATTTTCTTGGGTTTCTTTTTCAGCTCCTACAACCCCATATAAGTCTATATTTTCTGTAGAAATAGGAAATTCTTTTTTGAAATTTTTAATATTTTTATCAGTTATTAGACTAACTTGAATATATTCTTTTTTTGCAAAATTTTCTATGATTCTTTTAAACATAGGTGAAAAGAAATAAGACATACTAGTTCTAATATAAGGGGTTATTCTATTATTATAGTCAAGAATAATGTGTAGTTTTTCTTTGTTTTTAATTTTTTCTTGAATTTCTTTAAGTGTTTTCATAATAGCCCCTTTCTTTTGGCTTGCATAAATGATTATAACTAACTCTTTAAATATTAGTGCTTCCTTAAATATTAATAATTATTAGGAATAATTTTATACTTGAGAGTTACTTATAAAATTACTATTATACGGAGGCTGGCTTATTTCTTCCGAAGAAATAAACTCAAAGACAAAATGATTAAATTGTTTATAAAATTTATTCATATGCCTCCTATTGCAACTTTTATCATTATATCATATTTTTGTTAAAAAATCGAGAAAATTATTTTAAAATCAAATATTAATTTGATTTTAAGTATTAATATGTATATTTATTTTATAATTTTATAAAGTTGTAATAATATGATTTTTATTATATTAATTGAATCCAAAGTGTTAAAACTGGAGAATTTATGAAACAAATAGAAATAATAAAAGGAGATATAACAAAATTAAAAGTAGATGCAATAGTTAATGCTGCAAATAGGACACTGCTGGGAGGTGGAGGAGTTGATGGTGCAATTCATCGAGTAGCAGGGAAAGAATTATTAGAGGAGTGCCGTTTATTAAATGGTTGTGAAACCGGTCAATCAAAAATCACAAAAGGCTACAATTTACCAGCACAATATGTTATTCATACAGTAGGACCTGTTTGGTATGGAGGAAACAAAAACGAACCGGAGCTTTTAAAATCTTGTTATATTACAGCTCTTACTCTAGCAAAAGAAAATGATATTAAAACAATCGCATTTCCAGCGATATCTTGTGGGGTTTACCGATTTCCGATAGACAGAGCTTGTAAAATTGCATATGATACAGTGAGAGAATTTATAACCAAATACGATTGCTTTGAAAAAGTAATTTTTATAGATATTAACGACAAAATAATTGAAACGTATAAAAGTCTTTTCTAAGACTCTTTTTATAAAAGAGTTTTGTATCGTTTATATGGAAAGCAAAGTATATTATGTCTAAAGGGTTAAAATCTTCTGCGTTATTTATGAATTGTTGTATTATACCAAATTCTTGTTTCCCTTTGTGTGCAAGAAATCTTTTAGATGATACTTTATATATGCAAGCGCATTTGGATGAATATTTATTTGAACATAATTTAATATTTTAATTTATTCTTTACATGATAAATTAAAAACAAGTATAATTATAATAATGGGGAAGAATAAATGAAGCTAAAATTATTTTTAATTTTATTTTTAATAACTATTTTAACTTATCCATCAAATGCTTTTGATAATTATAATTCTCCTGAAATTTATCGTTCTTATGGGAAACAACAACTTAAGTCTAAAAATAAAAAAGGGAATACAGTTTTAATAACTCCAAATTATTCAAGTTATAGTTCTCGAAATAAATCAACTAGTGAAAAAATAGTTGCTATATATGATAAAAGAAGTCCTGCATATGGATATAGGTATGTTTTATATACCCCTATTGGGAATTATGTTGGTCATAGTAAAATTATGCAACCAAGTCCAAATGGTTATGGCTATGAGCCAATTCCGGATGGTGGAGAAGAATATGGAAGTAAAACTCCTTGTTTTAAGACAATAAAAGATGCAAAACATTATTATTATCCTGAATGGTATTAAAAAACGATCTAATTAGTTTAGATCGTTTATATATTTATTTAGTTGTTTTATTTTTTAATAAATTTATTTTATTTTCAATTTGGCTTATATCAAAATCTGTACATTCATCAAAAAACTTGTATGATTCGTAATTGTTACTTTCATAATATTCTTCGAGTTCGTTTTTTCGAAAATAATAATCAGAACAAACCTCCTCAAGTATTTTAATTGCTTTTTCCAATTCAAACATTTTTTCAAATACTGTTGCTTTACAAACTTTAATTTCCCAATTCATTGGATAATGTTTACCTAATGCTTTGCTCGCATTTTGACAAGTTTCTAATGCGTCATTATATCTTTCTAAAATTATTTCATTATATGCTTTTAAGGTAAAAAATTCTATTCCTAGTTCATAGCTGTGAGCAATATCTTCATAGTATTGATTAATCATTTTATCGCAAACTTCAATGATATCTTGTGCTTTATTCATTTTTTTAAGAATTTTAACATATTTTAGTTGGTTTCTTAATAGAGAATATGTATTTGATCTTATAGCTTTTATACATTCGTTTCGTTCATTAATTAATGTTTTGTTTGTATTTTGCATATTTACTCCTTTTAGTTATATATAAATTTGATAAAAAAATAATTCCGGCCAGTAAAAGAGATAATATGTAACAGATATGACCGGAATTAGTTAGTCAGATAACAAATATTTTCATTTAGTGACAAATTTGGACACAAATGTCAATTTCTTTTTCAATCATTTTGTCAAATACCATAAACATTAATTTTTTAAATTGTTCATAATATTTTGATGTTTTTATATCAATAACTTCTTCAATTATTTCAATATTATTTTTCATAAACATACTGTTAGGTTCTAGATCTATTTCAATTTTGTCTGGATTTAATATACTTTTTTTATTTATAAAAAACATTAATCCATCTTCAAAATCATTCATCCAGAAAGCTGCAAGAAATATTTCTTTGTTATTATCATCAATCTGCATTTCAGCGATGATTGATGATGTAAATACTGGGCCACAAGCCATTTCCATAGCTTCTGAATATTCGCAATTTGATTTAATTTCTTTTATATCATTCATAATTCTTTCCTCATTCATCTTATAGTTTTATATTAGTCTATATTAGTGTCAGAAACGGACACTTTATAACATTCCTTCCTTATAACCATATGTGTTAGCTATATTAAGATATTTTTCTGCTGTTTTAGTTTTTCCAAGGAATAATAGAGCATTGTATTTTCTATAATAACCTGTACCAAAATTTCGTTCTAAAAATATTGCTTGATTTGCATAATTTAAAGATGCATTAAAATCATTATCTAGGAAGCTTAAATAAGATAAATTGCAGAAAATTTTATATAATGATTTATTATTATTTTCAATAGCTAATTTTAATACATTAATTGCTTCTTTATAGTTGTATAAGTTATAATAAATTTCTGCTAATTTAAAATAAGATTCAATGTATGATGCATCAATATTAATACTTTTTAAAAAGCAGTCAATTGCTTCTGAATATTTTTTTAAGTTGCAAGCAATACAGCCTTTATAATGATTTGCATATAAAGAATCTGGATCAATTTCCAATGCTTTACTGATGTAATCATCGGATTTTTCTTGCATTCCTAATAAATGATAGCTCCAAGCTAATTGATAATATGCACAATCAACATCAGGACGTAACTCTATACATTTTTCATAATTCGTAATTGCATCTTCATATTGTTCATTTTCTTCTTGCATAACGCCTTGAGTATAATAAATTGAGTAATTTTCAGGTTCAATTTTTTTTGCTTTTTCAAACATAGAAATTGCTTCATTAGTTTGTTCATTATAATAATAAGCCCAAGCAAGGTTATCATATAATTTTACCTGTTTAGTTTCTAATGCTAATGCTTTTTTGTAATAAATAATAGCTTCGTTATAATTTTCTTGACTCATTTTTAAATCCCCAATTGAGCTATATGCTTCAAAGAAATTTGGGTTAATTTCAATTGCTTTGTTATAGCTATTAAATGCTTTATTATATTTTTTGCAGTTGAATTCAATCAAACCTTTTGTATGATATGCATATTCATTATTAGGTTCAATTTTTATGGCTCTTAAACTGTCTTTGTATCCGTTTTTTAAGTCAGATAATAATCTTTTAGTTTCAGCTCGTCCTGCATATGCTAATGAATTGATAGGATTTAATTTTAATGCTTTATTATAATCTTCAAGCGCTTCTTCGTGTTGCTTAAGAGCATTATAAGCTTGGCCTCTACGATTATAAACATGAGCATCGTATGGATTGATAAGTATAGATGCAGTGCAATCAGTTATAGCTTCTTCGTTTCTGTTTAATAATGTTTCAATCCAACCTTTTCGATAAAATCCTTCTGCGCAAAGTGGATTTAACTCAATAGCTTTATTATAATGCCATAGAGCTTCTTTGTAATGACCTTCTGATTGTTTAAGTTTTCCGGATTTTAAAAATTTTTCATATTCGCTATCAAAATAATTTTTTTCTTTCTTGAATAAATTAAACATTTTCATCACCTTTTTATTTTAGATTATTCTTAATTAGTGCCATAATCGGACATCTCTTAAAAAGTTCCGGAATCCGATTTCTAACAGATATGTCCAGAACTTTTTAAGGGAATTAACTATGAAAAAACATTTATAATTATAATTTTTATTAGTGTCATTAACGGACACTCGTGTTATTATGTAGTAAAAACATGGAGTAAAAATATGACAAATGAATATAAAGAGCCAAAAGAAAATGATAGATATGGGAAATTAGAATTATTATTGAGGATAGCAAGAGCATTTTTACTAGCGAGAAATTCAAATGGTCTTTCGATTAGCGATATAGAAAAAGAGTTTGAAATATCTCGACGAACAGTTATAAGAATGAAAGCAGCAATTGATAGGTTTTTTATATTAGAAGAAAGTCCACAAAATGCTTTAAGTAGAGAGAAAAGATGGTTTTTACGTTCTGATTCGTTATTATCAAGACCAATAATATTACCAGAAGAATATGCACAATTGGAATCATATAAAGAAATCTTAAAAAATACAGGACATTCAAGTGCAGTAATGTCAATTAATAATTTGATAAATAAGTTAAAAATTATTTCGAAGAAACAAACATCAGAAACTGATATTGAGGCAATTTTATCATCTCAAGGCTATGCAATAAGACAAACACCAAAGACAAAAATTCCTGTTGAAACATTAGAAAATATAACAAATGCAATTTTAGCATTTAAACGAATATCATTTAGTTATGTTTCATCAACAGGGGAAGAAAAACAGGTTAAAGTAGAACCTTATGGTATAGTTTATGGTACAAATGCAAATTTACTTGCACATAATGTTAATGATGAAGATAAAAAATATAAATACTATACACTAGCTAAAATGAAAAATGTATCTATTATAAATACTGAATATTTTGAACCAGATGAAGATTTTAGTTTGAAGGATTATTTAGCAAATTCATTCGGGATTTACCAAAATGAGCATTTGTTAGATGTTAAATTACAATTTGATAAATCAGTTGCACCAACTGTTTTAAATTATAGTTTCCATCCTTCACAAAAAATGAATATTCTTGAAAATGGAGATGTTGAAGTTAGTTTTAGAGCTTGTGGTGATAGAGAGATGTGTTGGCATATATTTACTTGGGGTAAAAAATGTAAAATCCTTGAACCAATAGAATTAAAAGAAACATATAAAACTTTGCTAAATGATGCTATAAGTACAATTGATTTATAAGTGTCCGATATTGACATTTATATCTGATATATTGAATATAAAAAGGAAATGAGATAAATGTTTGAAACAGTTTTATTGGTAATTTTATATTTAATATGTCCTAAATCTAAAAGAGGATTTCAAAATATTGTAAAAAGAGCTACAAATAGTTTTTTTGATAAACAAAAAGGGAAAACGGTATCAAGCAATTATTCTGTATTGGCAGGTAAAAATAAGATTATATATAGCTATAATTCATTTGGAGATTGGACCCCAAAAAGTATAGGCGATAATAATGTTATTTATGGTTTTGTCGGTAATGGACAATACGGTCCTACTCATATAGGTTATGATAGGATTATTTATGGCTTTAATAGTGTAGGTGATTGGGTTCCTAATAAAATAGGTAACAAACAAGTTAGATATGGTTTTGTGGGTAATGGACAATATGGACCAACTCATATAGGAAATGAGCAACTAATTTATGGCTTTAATATATCAGGGGAGTGGGCTCCAATTTCTATCGGGAATAAAAAGGTGAATTATGGATATGTAGGCGATGGTACTTATGGGGTAAATAATTTATAAAATAAAAGTAACACAAAATAGGGGTGACAAATGTCACCCCTATTTTTATGTTCTTGGGGTTAAATCTAAAGGTTATATAACGTCTCCTATTGGAGTATGTATATATCAAATAGAACATTGACAATTTAATAACCCTTTATTCATTTCCGTCTCCTAATGGAGTAGATGTATATCAAATAAGCTGGCAAACAATCATACAAATTAAATAACTGGTTTCCGTCTCCTAATGGAGAAATTTATTCTAGCCCTCTCCTGTTAGGAGAGGGTTTGGGTGAGGTCTATATATTAATAAACTCACTTAATTTAATATAAACCCCGTCTAAATTATCATTAATTTCATTGTTCCAAAATCTAATAATATTATAGCCTTTAGAATTTAAAAATATAGTTCTTTCTTTATCTTTAATAATATTTTCAGGATAATTATGCTGTCCACCATCAATTTCAATAATTATCTTTTTTTCTTCACATAAGAAATCAACGATATAATTCCCAATAGGTACTTGTCTTTTGAATTTCAAATTGAAAAATCTTCTATTTCTAAGGATTTGCCATATAATATGTTCTTCTTTAGTTGAATTTTTTCTAAGATTTCTAGCTAATTTATACTTGTAATCCATAACATAATTATATCATATATTGATGTAATTATCACCTCACCCCACCCCCTCTCCTCAAAGGCGAGGGGCGTTGAAACGTCTCCTAATGGAGTAGATGTATATCAAATAAATTAATATTTAATTATTTTCCCTTGATTATTGTTTCCGTCTCCTAATGGAGTAGATGTATATCAAATTTACAAAGCACATTTAAAAGTAAATAAATTTTCCCGTTTCCGTCTCCTAATGGAGTAGATGTATATCAAATAATTATCGAGATATAAATGTCGATTGGATTAGCGTTTCCGTCTCCTAATGGAGTAGATGTATATCAAATAAGAAGAAATATATCTTGATACAGTATTATTATGTTTCCGTCTCCTAATGGAGTAGATGTATATCAAATAATTGTTTGAGTTTTTATATGAGAAAAATAAAGTTTCCGTCTCCCAATGGAGTATATGTATGTCAAATTTAGTGAGTAGAAACGAAAAGGAGAAACGATTATGAGTTTTCGTCTCCTAATGGAGTATGTGAATATTAAATAAACACTTGATAAGATTAAAAAAATGTGTTACAAGTTTCTGTCTCCTAATGGAGTGATTTATATCAAATTTACAACACAAGAAGTACAAACAATTTTTAACCAAGTAAAGTTTTCGTCTCCTAATGGAGTAGATGTATAGCAAATACTTGATATAAAAAACAAAAACATCTTAACAATTATGTTTTCGTCTCCTAATGGAGATTTTTTTATTGATAGGTTTAGCATATTGTAAATATGCATTGATATATACTTGTTAAATTTTCAATGTTCGGATTTTGATATTAATTTAGTGCTTGCTTTAGTTTTGTTAGCAAGATTTCATTTATTTCCTTATAGCTTGAAAAATCCGGTTGAGAATATGAAAATTCTTCTGCTATAAGAATTAATATATCTTTTATACTAGCGTTCCATTTTTTATTGATTTGAGGAGTGCTTAAGCGATGTGCTAATTTATTTCGTTCTCCTTTCAACTCTTCTAGGATATGAAAATTACGTTTTATTTTTGCTAAATTAGACGTATTACCCTTTTCTAGCAAGTATTCTAGTATTAGACCTTCTGTGTATGCATTTACTTCTCTTGAAAAATCAAATTTTAATTTTAATTTTGAATTTGAAAGTGTATTTATAATGTATTCTTTTAAATCTTGACCATATGTATTTAAGTTGTCTAAATTAAATCTAGGTGGACGTTCTTCTTTTGTATCATATATTATTATTTCTTCTGCATAACTCTCTTTTAATAATTTTTGACATAAGAATGAAGTCAAAATTTCTCTAATTATCCCTAATTTTAAGATAGATTGAAAACTATCATTTTTTGCAATTGCTACTTGTGCACTTATATAATATTCTGATGCTATTTCATACAAGTTTGTTGGGTTTTTATATTCCAATGAGTGTAACATAGGAATATCTTGATATAATTCATATGCTTTTTCAAAATTTCCCATTATTCGCTGATTGGCAAAATTTAATATGTCCATAAATTCTTTGTCTGAAGATAGGTTCTTTAATATTTTGTTCTGTTCTAAAAATCTTAATGTCGCATCATATTCTTTATTATTTATAAGTGTCTTTAGTGTGTTATATGCAAATGAATTTTTATAAAAATCTAGGGTATCTACTTTTAACATATTATCAAATTTTGGATTTGGTGCATATACTCCTATTGCTCTGTTTACAAATCCTGTCATTGATAATAATGATAAAACTGAGATTATTGCTGGTGTCCCTGAGGTTAAGTTTATAAAAACTTGTGATTTTGATTCTTTTGCATCGTTATTAATCCCTTCTATGGAATCAATAATCTTTGAATATATCTCTTTATGATTTGTTGGATCTTCTATATTGGTTTCAATAATATTTATTGGATAAGAGGTATATTTTTTATAATATTCTCTTAGTGATTCAATGTTATTTGTTTCTACATAACCTTTTGTTATAAACAAATAAATATGTGTAGGTTTTACATAACCTAATAGTGATACTATTGGTCCATTATCTATTGTTCCTAAATCATGGCTTCCTAAAAAAGAAATAAAGTATCTATCCATTAGTTACACCTCCCATTCCTAATGATGTTTTTGCTCCTATACCTGTATATTTCGCATATTCGAACAATAAATTAGAAATATTTACTAATGTTTGTGGTCCATTAAATCTAATATCTATTTTTCCAATAAATGAATTTATTTTTATGTTTTCCATATAAAATCTAGTGCTTTTTAAGTTGTAATCAACAATTTTTGAATAATTAATTAAATGCTGTTTTGTTTCTTCATCTGATAGTGAAATATCTGTACAAAAATTATTCCACTTGTTTAATAAGCTAGGATAAAATGCTGCTAAACTAGGAAATATTTGATAATCTCCATTTGTTTTTATTGTTGTTGGTGTTATAAATTTTAGTGTTATTTTTTTTCTTGTTTCATTCTCAAAGCATTTATTCGCTAATTCTTCATATGAGGTATTTGGCATAATTGTTTTTTTTGCTATTTTTAGTTCTATATTTCGATTATTTAAAATATAACTTTTTGAACTATCACTTAATAAAGGTTGTATAATGTTTTCATAAGCTAACTGGTTTAAAGTTGATATTCTCCAAATATAGCAATTAGGTCTATCTGTTTTTAAAATATATTGTGAATACGGATTTAATGAATTATTATGCAAAAAATCCACATAGTTTGTATCAATTTTTTGCATTAATAAACCATGTAATAAAGATCCTATATTATAATTTATTTTTTCTTCTGTATTTAATTCTATATCTAATGTGGATAACAATTGAACTCCTTATTTATTCTCTGATATGTAGCACCAACCAACAGGTAAAGACTTTTCTTTATATTCTGCTAATTTTAATGCTCTTGGTGATATAACTGTATCTTCTACAACATGATTGTGTTGTGGTTGTCTGATTTTTGAGTATTTATCTTTTTTAGTAGTAAAAGTTTTGTCTAGATATTTTGCAATAGCATTTTTTGCGATTTTAATATCAGGTGCTATTTGATAAATTATTGTTTTAGTTGTAAAACCGGTTCCACCACCTATACATAAATTGGGAATAATATTTTCATCTGCTTCATTTGGTAAATAAATATTTGCAATATCTAAATTATCATAACATTTGTCCATCATTACATTAAAATAATTAGCATAATTTTTTAATGCGATATTTATTTGCTCAATAGAATATGGGAAAATAGTTTCATCTATTGTAATTACAAAAGTAAATTTTGATTCTGGTTTTAAGTATTCTCTCCATAGAGGAATGCTTGAAATCTTTTGTTTTTTAGGACTCAAATCTACTTTTTGAGCAAAATATAAATTTGAATCAGATAATCCATTTGTATCTGAAACTTGTAACCCTCTAAATATAGAATCAGTTTGAGATGAAGTAAATTTTTTCATAGAAAAAACATCATTCTCTATTTGATTACAAATTCTTGATAGAGTATTCTTCTCGCCTCTATATAGAGCATTTTCAATATCTTTCCAATATTTGTCTGTAAAATAAGTTTTTTTATGATTAATAATACTTGCTAATAATGCTGTTCTTATTGCTCCTTTAATTGTTGAACCAGGAATATAAGCTTGATTGTCAAAATTTCTCATAAATAATCGTATGTCATTCAAGTTTTTTATTCCTGCTGTTTTTAAAACTTGAGATTTTGAATAAATATCTATATTGACATTTTCCAATTTATTTATTTTTAACCATTTAAATAGTTTTGGATTTTTTTCATTTAAAATAAATTGCATAAAATCATCAAGTAAATTATTTTTTACTAAAAACTTGCTGAATTTTGATTCATCAACTATCTTAAGAGTTCCAGTTGAAGGATTAAAATAATATTGTAAGCTATTTAAGCAAGAATCTTCTCCCCCTCCAATATAAATTGGAGTAACAGTAGTTAAATTCATTTTATATGATTTTAAATGACCTAAATTTTTCATAAATTAAATCCTAACATAATTGGTTTTCCGTATCTATATACTGGGTGTTTGCCGTTATTTGAAACATCGCAGATTTCTCCAGCTAATTTATCTTTAAAGCAACTACCGGCTTTTATCATTGTTGTTGATACTTTTTTGGATAAAGTATCTGAATAAGTTTTAGAATAAACAAAACCTTGCCTTTTTATTAATGAATAAAAACCTGTTTGGACTTTTTCTATTTCGTCTTTTTTAGGATATGTTGTTGATAGCGTTAAATAGTAATCTCCAGATGAGTTAATAAGTTTTGCAAGTATTCTGTCTGATTTCACTACAAAACATTCTTCATCAAGTTCAATATAATCTTCTGCAATTTCAAATTGCCCATATCCTGAAGAACGCTTACCACCAATACCACTTAATGATAATCCTTGTAAAACTTGCTCAAAGAAGTTGTGATAATTCTCAGGGAGTTTTACCACAAAATATAAACCTGAATTCTTTTCAAAATTAAAAACGGATACAGAATATAATTCATTATCATCAATTGATTCTGTTCTAGATATTTTAACTTTTTCGACTAATGAAAAATCTCCAAAGTTGTTGTTAAATTCTGGCAAATCAACTTCTTTTCTTAAAAATTGTATATAATCAGAGAATTTTGTAATAGGTATATAATGAATTTTTTTTAATTTCTTTTTGATATTATTTTTTTCATTATCTACTACTAGTTTTGTATCTTTTTCATAAGATATTATTGGTTTTGGAATGTATAATTCTTCATCAATAAATGGATGTAAATCAGATAATAGAATTTCTCCTTTTTTAGCCATTTCAACAAATTCTTCTAACTTATCTTTTCCAAATAAATTAAGAATTTCTATTAATAATGCACTAAAAAATGTATCGCATAAACATCCAATATTGGCTCTTTCTAATCCAATACCAACATTCTCAGAGCCAAAGTGTACACCATTTGGAAATTTTAATTTATAAAGATAATACATACTCTTCGCTTTCTTCTAATATTTGTTGTAATTTGTTTACATCAATTTCGTATGATTTATTGGTTATGTTTTGTGGTAATACTGAAAAATTGTAGAATTGAATTTTTCCATATCCTCTAGAACCACTGCCACCTATATAATCCATGTGTAAAAGTTTTAAACCTTTTGAAATATTTTCAAAATCTTCATATAATTCAACTTCATCTTCTAAATTATAAATTAGGCTAAAAGAAAACTCTGCTCCCATAGGAACACGTTCTAATTGTCTTGGGTTTGCAACAGCAGTTGTTCGATTAATAGTGTTTTCAAATTTAATCTCTGTTAGATATAAATCTGTTTTATCTTTTAACTCTTCAACACTTTCTTCTAGTAAAAATGAATCACAGAATTGTAATCTAGATGCAATTATTTCAGGTGAAGATGCTCCAAATAATCGTTTGATTTCCTCTGAATCTTTTTTAAGAGAATCTAGAATAGGTGATGAGCTATTTGCTTTTGCTAATAAATTTCTCATTTTTCCTTTTAACGTACTACCTGGAATAATTGGCCTTTTATCAATTGGATTTCTTACGATAATACTATCAACTGCTCCAATTGGTGCAAAATCGTTTGATGCCCCAATGTGTAGTCCTGTTAATAACTTAATTTTACCTTTTATTAATATTTTATCTAATATAGTATTTTGTGACATTAGTTAGCACCTCCATTAAATTTGTGATATGCAATAATTGCTTCTACATATTTTGCAAATTCTTCATATTCTTTTTTTGATGAAATAGATTTAATTTTATCATTTAAGTTTGCCGCAAAATCTTTTAAGCAATATTTTCTTGCTGATTGGTACGCTAACTTAACTCTTAGGTATTGTATTTCATTTACAATATCTTCTGTAAATTCATTTTGAGCTTCTAATTTGTTTGAAATTGAATTTACTGCTGATAAAAATTTCCTTAATTGTGAAACTGTTACTTTTTCTTCAGCTAATTTTTTGCCTAAAATTTCAGCTTCTGATATTATATTTGCTGCTGTCATGTTTGCTCCTTTATAATTAATTTCTTTTTTCGTATATTATTAAATTTAAAATTGCTAAAAGTTTTAATTTCTCATTCTTGTATAAGTTGTATAATAAATTCTTTAATTCAATAAATTTTTCTTTTAATAATTCATCTTTTTGTGGCTCTAGTCTTGCAATTGTATATGCAAAACGCGCGAGATTTATATTATCTTCACTATTAATTAAATTTAATAATTTATACATAATTGATGTTGAAAACATAATTTTATTAGCTTCTTTGTCTTGTTCCTTAAAATAACAAATGGCTTTAATTTTATCTATTGTTTGCTCAATATAATCAAATTCTTTCCAATTATATACAAATTTTAATTTTTCAATATTAATCCCTTTAATATTTGTTCCTTCACCAAATAAAGCTATTGAATCTTTATTGGAGGAATTTTTCGCAAATTCTTCTAATAAACCTGTTTGTTCTGCCATTTTATATACTGGATAACTAGGATTAAAAAATCCAATACCTGCAGAAAAAGTGAGTTTATTGCAAGTATATTCCCCAAAAGCAATTCTTAGTTCTTTCGTAAATTTTATAACATCATTCCAAGAACCAACAATAAATACATCATCTCCTCCAGAATATACAATTACAATATTATAGTTCTTACATAATTTGTTAATGTAATATTTAAAAAACATGTTCAATTGGCGTGATAATGTTGCAATTCTTGATATTGAACTATATTCTTTAGGTAACCCCTTAGAAAAAACAGTTCCTAAATTATCAACATCTGCTCTCATAACTCCTAAACGCTTAATCCCATTTGATTCTTCGCTTAATTGTGAAAATTCAATTGATGGTTTGCAATTATAATTTCCTAGCCAAATGTTTTTGATATATTTATTATTTCCTGTTGACCATTTATTTATTGTATATATGTTTTCACATTTTTCATCTTCAATTAAATTATTTAGTTGCTCCGATGATATTGTATTTGGAATAATCTTTAATGATAAATATTTTTTTTCATTATCAAGAGTTGGTAACTCTACAGAATATTTTTTTTGTTCTTTAGAGGTTATAATTACTAAATTGTCTTTACCAGTTATGTATTTCCCTAGTTCAATAAATGTTGTACATAATTGGCAAACTCCATTATTGTCCAAATCTTTTGACGAAGTTTTACAAATTTTGCATTCTCTTGATTTCTCTACTATTCTAGATTTCTGGTATTCAATATCAAATATTTTATTTAATTGGTTTTTTGTATATCTTTTTAATTTATCGGCAGAAATATTTTTTGATACTCTTGCAAATATATCTCCAGAATTATTCATCAAATCATTTGAAGTGCAAGTTGTTGTTCCGACTGCTAAATATAAAGAAATTGCAAAATGTTCCAAAAACCAATCATTAACTTTTATTTGTAATTGTTTTATTGCCTGTTCAACATGTTTTGTATTAGGCAATAATAAATAACAATGTCCACCTCCGGTATATAAAATATTTGAATTTGATAAATCTAATAAGGATAATAGTTCATTACATATATGTTCCATCAAAAATTCTAAGTAAAAACTTTTAGCTCTTAATAATTTTAAAGCATTAGATGATGAAATAGTATAAATAAAATCTTGTATTCCAGATAAATCAAATGAAACTAATTTAAAATAAGCTAAGTTTCTACATTCTTCTCTCTTTTCTTTATTATTTGGGAAACAATATGATTTAAAATCTTTAATATTGTTTTCTTCAAAATAGTTGTACATACAAGATGAGATTGCAGTTGTCAGTTTTAAATGATCATAAAGTGATATATCTGCAACTTCTGATGTGTTTGTACTTGAAGGTATAAATGAGGTTGTTGACTCTAATAATTGTAACAATGAATTTATGCTATCAATATTACTTAAATTGTCTTTTAATACTTTTAATAAATCTTGATATAAATTTTGAGTGGCATATATTTGAGAGTCATTTATAGGGTAGTTAATTTCTTTTTTCTCATTGAAATCTCTCAAATGATAGATATAATTAGAAATCTCGCCAATTTTATTAAAAACAGCAGATAGGCATAGAGTTTTATCAAATCTTTTTTCTAAGTTGTTTTTTTCTAAGTCCTCTGTTCTATCTGAGCCTGATGCAATATTATCTGCTTCGTAAATTATATATCCGATATGAGAAGGCTCAAGATTTGCATCTTTCATTGCTGTTGCATGGTGATATTTAATTGAATCTAAAACGTCATTATCTTTTAGATAATTATTCTCAAATGATTTTAGAAAATTAACTCCTTGAATAGAGTGATTTTCATTCCCTTTTTCAGCTCTTTGAACTACTTTACCAATATCGTGCAGTAGTGCAGAAAACATAATTTTTTCTAATATTTTCAAAATTTCATACTCCTATGGATAAATACTAGCAGTATTATTGAAATCTTGTCAATTAATTATTATAAATTTAAATTTGATTTTAATATATTTTAATATATTAAAATTATAATTATAAATTTAATTTATAAAAAGGGCCTTTTTTATTTCGCAAAAGAGAATTTAGGGTAAATGTAATGAATTCTCTCAAAATTTTAATCGATAAGAATTCTCTAAAACCTTCAAAGCCCACCAGGTGTGGGAATTTTACACTAAAAAAGAGACCTTTTATGGTCTCTAATTATAATTAATGGAGATGGTGGGAATCGAACCCACGTCCAAAATGGATCTAAACAAATCTCTACGAGTGTAGTAAATTATTATTCTCAACTAAAGCTGGAAACTTACTAAACCAGAACTTTAGCCAAAGCTTTTTGACGGAAAGCTAACCTTTAGTAGTGGACTGCATATAATTACTACCATCATTATACTGTTCTTGCATAATTGTCCCATAGCATCGGCAAGATGGAATACTATGAGAGCACCAGTGCGGAGCTAAGCTCTACGCAGCGATAGCTTGAGCAGTTCTGCCCCAAGCTTTTGGTGTAACTACGTTATCTGTAGCATTTAATTTAGTTTGCTCGTTGATAACCGAGAACAGCGCTCGGACTCGCAACCTATTTAAACCTATCATCCTGTCAAATCCAAAACATCCCCATATTTAATTGTTAATGTGCATATTTTAGTAATAATAGTATAAACTAATGTTTATACTTTTACAATATTTAATATTAATAGCAAAAAAAAAAAATTACGGCTTTTAATTTATTTGTAGGAGTTATTTTAAGAATATAATTATGAATAATATAAGTATTTCAACCAATAATTTTCAATTAAATAATAATTTAATTAGTAATAGAAATCATTCTAGTAATAATATTAAACAAAATGTATCTTTTAAAGGAAAATATCCAAAAGATATTAGTAAATTTTTAGATGAAAATATTGATTCTGTCTTGCATTCTAATACTTTAAATTTATCTTCCAGAATAAAATTTCATAAAGTTATTAACGAACTTTTACCAAATATTTTGACTCCAGAAAATTTTTTAAATAAAGGGCGAGAATCAAAAGTTTATAAAATTAGTGATAAATATGTTGCTAAGGTAAAACGAGGCTTTTATGCTAAGGATGCTGTCAAATTCTATAATATGACTCACTTGCCAGATAAAAGATTTAGTTCTTTAGATTTTTATTATGGTGAGCCTGTTATTAGATTAGGCAACACTGAAATATTAAAAAATGCAACTCCAACAAATGATTTTATCTGTTGTGGAACTTCATATAGAGGAGCACATTCTGCAACCCTTGATGAAATTCAAAACTATGAGAATATTTTTGTTCCAAAATGTGCAGCATTACCTCAAGAATCTTATGATAAATTCGCAAAAGGTCTTGCTGAACTAAATAAAATTTCTACTAGAAAGATGAATTTATCAAAGGTATATTATACTCCTGATATTATAAATCCAAATAATATATTAATTAGTGATAATGATTTTAAAATAGTAGATAAATTAGATAAAACTAATCAAAAAGAACCTAATACATTATTTACTATGTTGGAGCCTTTACTTTTAAGGTTGTCTCCTGAGTCTTATGCTCGATTTAATGAAAAGTTATTACAACCTAGGAATGAAATTTTTAAAAAATGTTTAATTGCCTCTGAAAAAGCTCAATTGCCAATCGAAAATTCTTTGAAGTATGAGTTTTCAGATTATTATTTAGGCGATATATTGAGGAATAATAATGTAAGTTTTATTGAATCTTTGAAAAGTAGTAGGAATAATGGTGATTCTGTTAATGTAAGATTAGATTTAATAAATAAAGTTTTACCATAGAAATTATACTTGATATTTATCTTTTTCAAATACGAATATATTAATAACAGAGAATATCATTATAATGATAAGTAAAACTACAGCTAAAGCTGATGCATATCCTAAATCTAGATTTTCAAATGCTCTTTCATATATATAATAAACTATTGTTTTCGTTGAGTTTAGTGGTCCACCTTTAGTCATTACATATATCTCTACAAATACCTTCATTGCAGAAATTAAACTAATAGTTGAAACTAATGCTATGGTTGGCATGATTTGTGGAATTGTTACTGTTAAATGTTTTTGTATGAAGTTTGCTCCATCAATATCACAAGCCTCATATAATTCTTGAGGAACACCCATTAATGCAGAAAGATATATCATCATATAGTATCCGATACCTTTCCAAATTGTTACTATTGCAACAGAATATAGAGCAAATTGAGAATCAGTTAGCCATCCAATCGATTTTAAACCAAATAAATTCATAAAATAATTTAATATTCCATCTTGGGCGTAGAGCCATTTAAATGCGATGGCCGCAACAACTATTGATACAATTACTGGAAGGTAGATTAATATTTTATATAATGTAATTCCTCTAATTTTTTGATTGATAAGTACTGCAAGAAATAATGGAAATATTACTAAAAATGGTACAGCAACAATTAAGAATAAAAATGTGTTACCCATAACCTGATAGAATAAATTTGAATGAAATATATTTATATAATTTTTTAATCCAATAAAACTTGGATGGTAAATACTTGATGAATAATCAAAAAAACTTAACCCTATTGTTTGGAAAAATGGTATAAAGAAGAATAAAGTTAAAATTATAATTGATGGGATTAAAAATAAATATGGTACATATTTTTTACAGTATCTAAACATACATTTGATTATCGCATTTGAATTTTATTCCGTCAAGTCTAGTATCTATATCCTCCAAAAGGATTCCAATTAGGTGTCTGCATCATTTGCTGTTGCATTCTATACATATAATCTTGCCCTTGTTCTTGCATGTTTTGTTGATACTGCTGCCTTTCTTCTGCTTCTTTTTTCGCTTGTTGATATTCTTGAGTTTGGATTGAATTTATATCAAGTTTTACTTCTGGATTGTATTTAGGATCAAATTCTGCAAATGCGAAATTATTTATTAATAATAAGCATGTAATTGTAAATATAATTTTTTTCATTAATACTCCTCTTATTAAATAAAAAGCAAGAGTTAAACTCTTGCTTTTTATGGAGCGGAAGACGAGACTCGAACTCGCGACAGTCTGCTTGGAAGGCAGATACTCTACCAACTGAGCTACTTCCGCATGTCTATTAACTTGTCAATAGAGGAAACCTCTCTTTAATATACTAGAATAAATAAAAAAAAAATTCAAGTATTTAATAAAAGTAATTCTGAAGAGTGATTATTTTTATAAATAAATAGTTCTTTAGAATGATAAAACTTCTTTAAAAAATTGTTAAACTAATATAGTAAGTTAGTTGCAACTAAGTAATTTTTCTAGATTGAAAAACAAATGTATCGTTTTTGGACTTGAGGAGTAACTGGCTTACACTTTATAATCAACAACTATTCACAGTTTTTATATAAGATAGTTAATTATGCCTTTTTATAAGCCTTGGAGGCTTTTTTTTATGTTTATTTTTATTTGGTGTATAATTAACTTATGAAACGAAAAATTAGTATTATAGGTTCTACGGGGTCTATTGGGACACAAGCGCTAGAAGTAATTGAGAAATTAGGGGATAGGTTTGAAATAGTAGCTTTAGCTGCTGGTTCAAATATTGATAAAATAAATGAACAAATTGCAAAATTCCACCCTAAGTATGTTTGTGTATCACAAAATCAGGATAAAGTTATAGGTTGTACCAATGTATTAGTTGGAAATACAGGTTTAGAAGAAATTTGTTCTAATAAAGAAAATGATATTATTTTAATGGCATGTTCCGGTAAAATTGGACTTAAACCTACGATTACTGCTATTAAAAATAAAATTAATATCGCTTTAGCCAATAAAGAAACTCTTGTCATGGCTGGTGATATTGTTATGAATCTAGCTAAAGAGAATGGTGTATCTATTATTCCTGTTGATAGTGAACATTGTGCCATTCATCAATGTATAAAAGATATTTCTCAAGTTTCAAAATTAATTATTACAGCTTCAGGTGGTCCTTTCCTTCATAAAACAATTGAAGATATGAAAAATGCAACTGTAGATGAAGCACTAGCTCATCCAAGATGGAATATGGGGCGAAAAATTACTGTTGATAGCGCGACATTAATGAATAAAGGGCTAGAGATAATTGAAGCTCATCATTTATTTGACATGGCTTATGATGATATTGATGTTGTTATTCATCCTCAAAGCATAGTTCATTCGGCTATTGAATATGTTGATGGTAGTGTAATTGCTCAGATTGGGCTTCCAAGCATGCATATTCCTATTCAATATGCAATTTGCTATCCTGATAGATTTGAAGGTATTAAATCTAAATCATTTAGTTTTGCTGATGTTGCTAGATTAGATTTTGAAAAACCTGATTTTGATAAGTTTAAATTTTTATCACTTGCTTATCATGCTGGTAAAACAGGTGGCTCGGCAACTGTTATTCTAAATGCTGCTGATGAAGAAGCAGTTTTTGCATTTTTGCAAAATAAAATTAAACTTTATGATATATATCAAATAACTGAAGAGATATATTCTTCTATGGATATTGTGAAATATCCATCTATTGATGAAATTTTTGATATTGATAAAGAAGTAAGAATTAAAACGAATGAATTAATTAGTAGGAGACAGGCATGTTTGAGTATCTAAAAGGAATATTAGTTGATAAATTTTCTACTCAAACTGGTTATTATTTAATTGTTGAAATTCATGGTGTTGCTTATAAAGTAGAAACATCTGAAATTGATTATACTCAAGCTCAAGATGTAAATAATGAAATTAAAATATTTACTTCTTTAATTCATAAAGAAGATACAATGTTTTTATGTGGTTTTTTAACTAAGGAAACAAGAGATATATTTCAAATTTTAACTTCAGTTTCTGGTGTTGGAACAAAAATGGGATTAGCGTTATTAGGTAAGTTTGATGCTTGTAATCTAATATCATTAGTTATAAATGAAGATTATAAGGAATTAACTTTAGCAAAAGGTGTTGGTACCAAATTAGCTCAAAAAATTATATTAGAATTAAGAGATAAGTTGATGAAGGCTAATATTGCACCAATAAAAACTGATGCGTCAGTAGTTGAAACACAAGCAACACAGGATACATTCTCTGTTTTACAGTCATTAGGCTATGAATATGAAGAGATAAAATCTGCAATTAATGTTGTATATGAAAAATTAATAAATCAGAACGATTCGGAAGAATTACTGAGGGAATGTTTAAAATATTTGTCGATGTAACAAATTTTTAATAATACCTGTTTTGCTAACAAAAAAAATAAATTAAATGTTTTAAATAAGCAGGTGTGTAGTATGAATATAAATAATTTCTCAAACAATATAAGATTTTGTGCAACAGCTATTCAACCAGCAATGACACAACAAGTAATAGTAAGTTCTAAACCACAAGTTAATGAACAGGCTAGGACAAAAACTTATGTTCCTGAAGTTTCGGAATTTAGACAAGCACAAAATCAAACAAAAACGATATATCCTCAATATACTCAAATGAGTAATACTATAAAACAACCAAATTATACAACTACAACAACTTTTAATATTGGATATATTAATGATTTTCATGGTCAGTTAACAAAAATGGAAAGGACAATTCTTCCGTTAAAAGATTGTGATATTCGCGTATCTGGTGGAGATAATTTCTTAGGCGATGAAAGAAATGTTCATCTTAATAAAGGTGTAGCTAAATATATGAATTTGGCAAAAATTGATTCTTCTCCGGTTGGAAATCATGAATTAGACATGGATCAAAAAACTTTTATGGCCTTAACTAGTGGTTTAAAAACAAAATTTGTTGATGCAAATTATCGTCAAGTAATACCTGATCCTAAAGAGGCAGAAAGACTTTATAGAGAAACTAATAAAGCTCCTATTAATGATAGATTTATAAATTCATATGTAACTGAAATAAAAGGTAAAAAAGTTGGAATAATAGGTGTTTCTCCTGTTGATATGAATGACAGATACACTCATGCAGATTACTATGATGATTGTCAAGTTGACAGTCTAGAAGATACAATAAAAGATATTCAAGTTGAACAACAAAAACTAGAAAAACAAGGTATTAAGCATATTATTTTATTATCCCATATGGGATACAAAAATGATCAAATTGCTGCTAAAAACATATCAGGTGTTGATATTATTATAGGTGGACACTCTCATAATTTAGTAAAAGGTGTAAAAGAAGGTGAAAATTTATTAACTTCTAAATCTGGAGAACCTGTTGTTATAACAAATGGTGGTAAAGATGGTGATTATTTCGGAATGCTAAATGTTGAGTTTGATGATAATGGTATAATAAAATCCGTTCAAAATAATATTATTCCAACAAAAAATTATGGAAGAAATTTGATTTATCAAAAGTTACTTGAAGCTGATATGGAAAATAATAAAGAAGTTGGTTATATTACTTCTGTTTTACCAGAGCCTAAAAACAAATTGATAGAAGAAAATCCTCAAGCAAATTTTATTGCCGATGCAATGAAAAATGAGCTTGGTGTAGAAATAGCATTTTTAAATTCTGCAAATTTACGTTCTACATTTGAGCCTGGTAAATTTACAACATTAGATGCAAAAATGATTTCACCATTTGATAATCAAATGACAATAGTAAATGTTACAGAAAAAGATTTAGTTGATGCATTTAAATTTACATCAAAAACACTTGTTAATTCTCGTCCGGGGTTATTTGCAGTCTCTGGTTTAAAATATTCAGTAAGAAAATCAGATGGAGAATTATTGTCAATGTCAAAAGTTGATGATAAAGGTAATGAAATTCCTATAGATATTAATAATCCTAGTTCAACAAAAACATATAGAATTGCTGCTGATTCATTTGTAATGCGTGGTGGTGATAAAGTTACATCATTAAATTATGTTGGGCGTGAAGAAAAAGTCTTTGAATTTGATAAAGATAAATTAGTTTGTGATTATATAAAACGTCAAAATAAACCAATTGCAATTGATAAAAATCAAACTGGTCGCGTAAATATAGTCGAATAAAAATTATATATATTGTGGGAAATTATATTTTTGAGTAACTTAAATTCTAGGTTACTCTTTTTATTATTTAAATAAAAAGCGCCCAACATAAAAATGTTGGGCGCTTCTTTGTTTGACATCAATTCTATTCTTCAATAGTTTCTTCTTCAACAGCTTCTTCTTGAGCAAAATCTTCATCATCAACAGCTTGTTGATTCATTTCTTCTTCAATTTCTTCTTGAATTTCACTGTTTTCTATCTCATCATCATAATCTTCTTGAACAGGTTCTTCTGAATAATTTTGGATATTTTCAGCTTCAGCTTGTTCCATTTGAGAAACACTTTTTATGTCTATTTTCCAATGAGTTAGTTTATGTGCAAGACGAACATTTTGACCATCACGTCCAATTGCTAATGATAATTGATCATCAGGAACAACAACCATAGCTTCTTTAGACTCTTCATCGTCAGCCATAATATCTACAGATACAACTCTAGCTGGAGATATTGCGTTAACGATGTATTCAACAGGGTCTGGTGACCATCTAACAATATCAATTTTTTCATTTTTTAATTCACTAACAATAGTTTGAATTCTTGAACCTCTTGGACCTATACATGCTCCAACGCTATCTACTTCAGGATCGTTAGACCATACTGCTAATTTAGTTCTGAATCCTGCTTCACGTGCAATTGATTTGATTTCAACAATTCCATCTTCAATTTCTGGAACTTCAAGTTCAAATAATTCTTTAACTATCTCAGTATGTGCATGTGAAACAATTACTTGAGGTAGTCTATTTGTTTCTTTTACATTAAGAACAAAAACTCTTATTCTGTTTCCTGGTTTATAATATTCTCCTGGAATTTGTTCTCTTTGAGGCATAATTGCATCTGTTTTACCAATATTAACA
>CALUWB010000024.1 GCA_944324375.1 Candidatus Gastranaerophilales bacterium
AGCTCCGGAGTGTCCGATGGAGCGCAATAAAAAAAGAACCCCGAAAGGTTCTCTTTTTAAAAATGGTGCCGCAACTCGGAATTGAACCAAGGACACAGGGATTTTCAGTCCCTTGCTCTACCAACTGAGCTATTGCGGCTTGAATTATTAACTTGTCATTGGGATTGTTGGTAGAGCCTTGCTCTACGATTTTTAACCCCGTCGCTCTCGCTCCTCAAGGGAGCTATTGCGGCTTGAATTATTAACTTGTCATTTGGGTTGTTGCCAGAGCCTTGCTCTACGATTTTTAACCCCGTCGCTCTCGCTCCTCAAGGGAGCTATTGTGACTTAAATTATTAACTACGACTAGCTATTAATTTAACTTCTTTTATTCTACTTGCTGAAAAAAAATAGTCAATATTTTCTTTCTATACAGGAGCAAGGAATAATGTTACGTTTCTTCCTTCAAGTTTTGGTGGCTTTTCTACTGTGATTGTGTCACCTTTTAAGTCTTCCATAAACTTGTTAGCTAAATCCATTGCTAATCTTGAGTGTTGCATTTCACGCCCTCTTAACATTACAACAATTTTAACTTTATTACCTTGTGCAATGAATTTATTAATATTTTTAATTCTTACTTGATAATCATGTGTATCTATCTTATAGCGAACTTTGACTTCTTTAATATCAACTGTATGTTGTTTTTTCTTAGCTTCTTTGGCTCTTTTTTCTAATTCGTATTTATATTTTCCATAATCAAGTATTTTTGCAACTGGTGGAGCTTGGTTTGCGCTTACCACTACTAAATCTAAATTTGCTTCTTCAGCCATAGCTAAAGCTTTTGATGTTAGGACAACTCCGTGATTTTCTCCATTTTCATCTATTAATCTTACTTCTTTTGAGCGGATTTTTTCATTTATTAAAACTCGGTCTTTATCTTTTCCTCCACGGTTTCCGTATTTGTTATCTTCGTTTACTATGGCTTGGTCTCCTTTATACTTAATTATTCTATCTGTAACGCAAATATAATAACATATTAATCTTTTTTTTGCAAAGTTTTCTTATTATTTCTATATAAAATTAAAACTCCGGAATCAAAAATTGCTCCGGAGTATCATTTTTCCCAATTAATTACACTAATCCTTCCTTATTATTTATCTTCGCTTATCCACTTGTAAGATAATAAACTACTTGAAAATTCTTTATCTTCATCACCATAGAAAATAGATGTATTTTTAATCATTTTATTTTCATCTTCAACTTTTCTTTGTTCCATTTTTGATGTTAAGTTGTATGCTTGGATTTCTCCTGCAGATACTTTTCCATCATGGTTCGTATCAATTTCTGTAAAATGATTTAATATTTCACTTTGCATATCTGCAGAAATACCACTCATTGAGCCTAATTGTGTTAATTGTTGACGCGTTAGGCCTTGTGAACTCATAAGAGACAACTGTTGCTGCATTTCATCAGCACCAATTATACCATCGGAGTTTTTATCAATTGTTCCAAAATTTTGAGTTAAATATGATGCAAATGTTGTACCCATAACTCCGGTACTTCTTAAAAAATCGGAATTGCCCATTGATTCTACTAGATTTTGTTGAGTAATTCCATCTTTATATAATCCTGACAATATTGCAAAACTACTTTGCATGCCTGTCTGAATCCCTGTTAAAAGGGAACGGCCATTCAAATAACTTGACATTTTGGGGCTCCTATATATTTTTACCTACATATTTATATTAATGATTTTTTTTTCTTAATCAACCATTCAATCGTATGATTTATTATTTTTTCATGCCTGCAGAAAAATAGCTAACTGGGTAATATACATTTGACTATTTAAGTTATAAATTAAAGTTAAGTAATATTAAGGGGTAACAAATGGAATTAACGGAACGAGAAGTAGAAATATTAAGATTAATGACAGAAGGCTTAAATAATAGGGAAATAGCTGATAAAACTATGATTAGTATTCATACTGTAAAAGCTCATATCTGTTCAATATTTACTAAATTGAAAGCAAATGGGCGTGTAGATGCTTCAGTTAAAGCGGTAAAATTAGGATTAGTATAATTTGTATTATTAAATATGGAACCTTTTACATTACCCTAAAAAAATCCAACAATTAATTATAATTGTTGGATTTTTTAAATTTCTTTTCATTAAAAAGACTAAGCACGTTTTTTAGCAGTAATAGCTAATTTGTGTCTTCCTTTTGCTCTACGTCTGTTTAAAACTTCTTGTCCGCCAGGAGTAGACATTCTAGCTCTGAATCCACTAACTTTTTGTCTTTTTATTTTAGTTCCTTCTAGTGTACGTCTCATTTTTTGTTCCCTTTTTTGCTACTTTATATTATTATGCTTATACATATTATAAGAAACAATAGGAATAGTCAACAAAAGGTTAATTATTATGAACAAAAAAATTGGATTTATCGGATGCGGAAAAATGGCAAGTGCAATTATAGGTGGGGTTATAAGCTCTAAGTTTGTAAATTCCAGCTATATAATTGCATCAGAAGTTTCTTTAGATGCTGCTAAAGAAAAAAGTGCAAAGTTAGGAATTGAAGTTATTACTGATAATAAAAAGCTAGTTGAATTATCAGATGTAATTTTTGTTGCAACAACTCCTAATTATGTAGAAGGAGTTTTAAATGAAATAAAAGAATATGTAACAGCTGATAAATTAATAGTTTCAATTGCAGCGGGTGTAACAACTAATTTTATTCAAAATATTTTACCTGAAAATTCAAGAGTTGTTAGAGTTATGCCTAATACTCCTGCTTTAATTAGAGAAGGAATGAGTGGTATAGCAAAGGGTAAATGTGCTACCGAGGCTGATGTTAAATTTGTAGAATCTTTATTATCAAATATTGGAAAATGTATTGTTATAGACGAATCTCAAATTGATATTGTTACAGCAATATCAGGTTCAGGTCCTGCTTTTTATTATAAAGTTATTAATGAAATTGCTAGAGCAGGAGAAGCTTTAGGTATGGAATACGAAAAAGCACTTACTTTAAGTATTCAAACTGCTATTGGTTCAGCAAAAATGCTTTTAAATAGTGATAAGTCAGCTGAAGATTTAATTGCATCTGTTGCAACAAAAGGTGGATGTACTAGAGTTGGTGTTGATTATATGGATGAAGCTGATACAAAAGATTTATTCTATAATTTAATTGATAAGACTGCAGAAAAGGCAAAAGCTCTTGGAAAATAACTTTAAGGATAGCTTAAGAGATATTTCACAAAATAAAAATTTTTTAATGTTTATAACCTCAATTATGTATATATTGGGGTTATTTGCATATTTTAATAATGACCCTATTATTTTAGGTGTTGGGATTTCTTTTGCGTTATTATTTTTATTTTTAAAAGATTATTTTTCATATAAGATTTTGCTTTTATGGCTATTTATGTTTTATTTTGGTTTCTTTAATGCTCAATTACGGATTAAAAATTCTGATGAATTATATTCATATGCACCTTTAAAAACCGAAATATTTGGACAAGTTGTATCAATTCCAAATCTTGCTAAAGGGAATACGTTAAAATTTTTCGTTGATGTTAATGCTATAAATTTTGATGGAAAAAGAGTTGAAATACCTCATAATAAAACTCTTGTAAGTTTAAAGTATGATGGTGAAATTAAAAATGCGCCATTAATTGGTAATACTTATAGTATAAAAGGTAAGCTTGTTCAGCCATTTCAATCAACCAATCCTTCTCAGTTTAGTTATGGTGATTATTTAAGAAATTTCAAAGCGCATACGGTATTTTATGCTAATTCTAATGATTATTATATTATCCCTGCCCAATTATCTTTGAAATGGAAGTTTATTCAAAAATTAAATAATTCAAGAATCGGAATATTAGAATCACATTCTAAATATTTAAAGAGTCCTAATTTAGAAATATTAGGCGGGGTTGTATTTGGAGATGATGCAATTGCTCCTCCTGATTATATAAAAACAACTTTTATTAATTCAGGGTTGTTGCATATTCTTGCAGCTTCAGGGATGAATGTTGCATTTATATATGGATTTTTATATTTCTTTTTAAGAAGATTAAATGTTCCTTATAAGATATCTATTCTTTTAGGAATTTGTGTTGTAATTTTATACTCTCTTATGACAGGACTTGGTCCTTCTGTTATTAGAGCTGCTGTAATGCTGATATTTATATTACTCGGGAAATTAATTGATAGGGATGCTCATAGTATTTCTTTATTGTCATTTGTTGCATTATTAATGTTATTATATAATCCTGCATTTATTAATGATGTTGGGTTCCAGCTATCTTTTATTGTTACATTTGGCCTATTGCTATCAACTACTGTTGTGATGAATTATATGTCCAAAATTCCGGCATGTATTTCAGGTGCTGTAATGATTCCTTTGATTGCTCAAGTTTGGGTAATTCCTATTCAGATGTTTTATTTTAATACAATAAGCTCATATTCAATCTTTGCAAATATTTTGTCAGTTCCATTTTTATCAGTAATAAGCTTTGGAGGGTTTGTAAGTTCTGTTTTTGCATTATTCAAACCTATTGCAGATTTTATCTGTATGGTATTTGATTTTGTATTAAATCCAATGTTAAATATTTTAGTTTGGATATCTAATTTCTTTGCAAACTTGCCTCATTCTCTTATAATAACAACGCATCCATCAATGTTTCAGGTGTTGATTTATTATGCAATATTAATGTTATTTGTGTATTTGTTAAAAGTTAAATTTGTTGATTCTAAGGCAATAAAAATATTTTGTGTTCTATTGTTAGTTTTGAGCTTATCAACGATAAATATTCCTAATCATAAGTTAGAAATAATAGCTTTTGATGTTCAAAATGGAGATGCATTTCTATTAAAAACGCCACAGAATAAATATGTAATAATTGATACTGGGAAATCAGGTTATAACGGAAGTCCATCTAAAGCTAAGATGATTATTCTAAAATATTTAAAAGATAAAGGTATAAAAAATATTGATTCATTAATAATTACTCACTTTGACAGTGATCATGCAGGAGGTGCAGTTGATTTAATAAATGAATTGAAGATACAAAATGTATATGTAAATTCTATTTCAGATGATTCAAAAATAGCCAAAAGAATTTATCAAAATAAGAACTATTCACAAATAAAAGAAATTAATACTAAGTATAAAATAATAGATGAAAAAGATTTTTCAATTGAACTTAATAAAGCTAATAATATACCTCAAAGTGTTAAAAGTATTGACAATGAGAATTCAATTATTTCTCTTGTAAAATACAATAATTTTTCAATGTTATTTACAGGAGATGCAGGAGTTGTAGCATTTGACAAATTAAAATACGACATTCCAAAAGATATAACAGTTTTAAAGGTTGGTCACCATGGAGCTCAGAATGTAGTTAATCCTGAAATGATAGAATATTTGAATCCAAAAGTTTCATTAGTTTCAGTTGGAGCAAATGTATATGGGCATCCAAATCCATTAACTTTAAAGTATTTAAAAGATACTCAAATATATAGAACTGATGTAAATCATTCTATTAAAATAGTTGTAGATAAAAATAAATACAAAGTATTATGCTACGATTCAAAGGAACATATTTTTAAATAATCCGTACAAATAGATTGTGTAAATTTTTTGTAATATTTTATTGTATATAATAAATATATAATATAGAATAATTGTGTATATACAACTATCACTTTACTACGTAGGGAAATAATATATTGAATTATTCAAGTCATTTAGATATTGAATTTTGTGTAGTAATACTGCAAAGCCTTGCAGTGAGAATGTTTTACACCTTCGGGGGGGGGTATAATAGCCTATTTATAAGGGTTTTTGGGGGTTGGTTTAACGTTATTATAGCTTCACAAGAAAGTGAGGTTATAATATGGTATTAACAATTAATACTAATCTTTCGAGTCTAATGGCGCAGTTGTCAATGAAGAACTCGACTAATGCATTAAATAGTGCAATAGAGAAAATGACAACAGGTTATCGTATAAATTCTGCAGGTGATGATGCAGCAGGTTATGCAATAGCATCAAAAATGGAAGTAGCTTTATCGTCATATAATGTTGCAGAAAATAATGTAATGTTGGGAACATCTTTGTTGAGTACAGCATCTAGTAGCTTGGATATAATAACAATACATTTACAACGAATGCGAGATTTGGCAGAACAAGCAGCAAATGAAACTTATGGAGATGATTCAATAAAAGCAATTCAGGCAGAAATTGATCAAAGAACAGAAGAGATAAACCGTGTAATGTCAACAACAGAATATAACGGGATAAAATTATTTGAATCACCGTCTGATACTGTTACAGGTAATTTTATTCAAGAGTTAACACCTTTAACAGAAGATGAAGCAATAGCTCAAGGCTATACTTTAATAAAAACTGCTGATGACTTGAATAATATTCGTAATAATTTATCAGGTAAATATATCTTGATGAATGATATTGATTTATCCTCTATTATAAATTGGCAACCGATAGGAGATGCTTCAAATGCATTTACAGGAGAATTAAACGGAAATGGACATGTTATAAAGAATTTAAGAATTGATAATCATTCAAATAAGGAGGTTGGATTATTTGGAGCATTGGATGGTGCTACTTTATCTAATTTAGGAGTTGAGAATGCTTATATATATTCAGATTATAATGATTCAATGATTACTTGGATAGGTATTCTTTCTGGTATGGCATTAAATTCTGAAGTATCAAATTGTTATACTTCTGGGAGAATAAATTCTGTGAAAACAAGATCCGATAATGATGGTGTTGGTGGGTTGTTGGGGATTACAATGAATACAAATGTTCAAGATTCATATTCAACAGCAAATATTGATGCTGCTGGAGCTGCAGGTGGTCTGATAGCTTCTGTATATTATTTGGGAAATATATCAAATTGTTACGCAACTGGTAACGTGCATGGTGTTTCACAGGCAGGTGGTTTGATTGTTGCAGCAAATAATTGTTCTATATCAAATTCTTATGCGACTGGACGAGTTTCTTATACTAGTGATGGTTCTGGGTATGAAGCAGAAGGAGGGCTTGTTGCAGATACAACTACTCCAGGTTCAACTGATCCAACAATAATTAACAGTTATTATAATAAAGATACAACAGGTCAGTCAGATTCTAATTTCGGAAGTCAAGGAGTATCTCAGTCTGAATTAGAACAATTAATCGCAAATGGTACTTTACCTAAAAGTAATCCAGCTAAAATAGGTAGAGATATATCACTTCAAGTAGGAATAGATTCTACTTTAAATTCTATAATATCATTCAATACAGGAGTATCTGTAAGTGTAAATATTAATGTATCAACATCAGAGAATGCAAGAAATGCACTAGCTCAAATAGATGAAGTCTTGAATTCAATAACAGCAAAGCAAACAGAGTTTGGTGCAGTACAAAATCGCCTTGATTCTGTATTAAATTCATTGAATGTAAGTATAGATAATACAACATCATCCTTATCAACAATACGTGATGCCGATATAGCAGAAGTATCAGCAGATTATATCCGAGCTCAAATATTACAGCAAGCTTCAGCATCATTATTGTCTACAGCAAATCAAACTCCATCTATAGCTTTGAATTTAATATAGTCTTAATAAAATTTCTTGTAATTTATAGAAATTTTATTAAAATATAATTATGAGAAAATTATTAATCGCTACGTGTCTAATATGTTTATTATTTCCTAATAATATATATGCTGCACCTAATACAGGAAGTCAAACAGAACAAGTTCAAGAACAAAGTCAAACATCAGATATTGACGAGGAATTAGATGAACTGACAGATCCATCTAATCCACAACCTCAACCAAATGGAAGCGATATACCTGCCGAAAAAGTTTATACACAAGCAGAATATCAACAAATATATAGGGATTTAGAAGTTCCTACCTTTTCATTTCATCATAATGTAGATCCGGATCAATATTATGACTTAAAAGATGCTGCGTGGTCTCCTTATCCTTTGATGCGTTTAAATTCTCCTATTTATTTTAAATCTATAACAATAGAACCTGGATATTATTTATTAACACCAAGACAATATAAAGGTGATTGGTTTATTTTGTTTAAAGAAGCAGGCAAAGTAAAATATATAATTCCAGTTTTTGAAAAAAATTACACAGATCCAATGTATTATCATAATAATTTAAAAGAAGTTGATATGAAACGTTCTCAACGTTGGATGGTTAAATTTTTAAATGGGGTAGGTAAATATTTTAAACGTTCAAAACGAAAACCACCAATTAAGACTAATCTTGAATTAACAGACTTAGATAATAAATTTTTACTAATAGAAGTTTATTATGGTTCTATGCGTTATAAAACGATATTTAGAACTGAAAAATTTTAGGATTTAAGAAAATATTTTAATCATTGGAAATATAAATAATATTATGTATAATGTTATTAATATTTAGGAGGGAACTTTGAAAAATAGATTTTATAATATAAAAAAAGTAGCATTAACAACTATGATTTTAATGCTAGCAACTCCAACAATTGTTAAGGCTGCAACTCCGGCTGAATTATATGATAATGTTTGGAGATTAATCAATACAAAATATGTTGATGTTTCTGATAACAATCAAGTATGGACAAAATGGAGAAATAAATATCAAAATAAATTAAATACTCCAGAAGATGCTTATGTTGCAATTGAAACAATGTTAACAAGCTTAAATGATCCATATACAAGATTTCTTGATCCAAAAGAATTTGCTGAAGAAACATCTTCAATAAAAGGTTCGTTAAAAGGTATTGGGGTTCAGATAGGATTAAAAGACGGTAATTTAGTTGTTATAGAACCTGTTGTTGGTTCTCCAGCTGAAAAAGCCGGTCTTCTAGCCGATGATAAAATTTTGGAAATTAATGGCGCTTCAACAAAAGGAATAAATATTGAAAAAGCTGCAGAACTTATAAGAGGAGAAGTTGGTACTCAAGTTAAACTTTTGATAAAAAGAAAAGATTTAGAACCAATGACTTTTACAGTAACAAGAGCAGAAATTGAAGTAAAAGCAGTATCAACAAAACCTCCAATAGAAGTTGCAATTCCTGATGATTTACAATATATAAGGTTAACTTCTTTTATTAGTAAAAATGCGTCAGCAGAAATTAGAGATATTCTTCTTAAATCTCGTAATAAGAAAGGATATATTCTTGATTTGCGTTCAAATCCTGGGGGGTTATTAAGTAATGCTGTTATAATGTCAAGAATGTTTCTAAATCCAGGATCAACTATTGTAAGTACAGTAGATAGATATGGATATAAAGATACAATAAAAACTAGTGGTGGTAAAATTACCAATAAGCCTTTAGTTGTTATTATTAACAAAGGTTCAGCATCAGCAAGTGAAATTTTTAGTGGTGCTATGCAAGATAATAAAAGAGCTACAATTGTAGGTGAACAATCTTTTGGTAAAGGATTGGTTCAAGAAATAAATAGGCTTCCTGATGAAGCTGGAGTAAATATTACTATCCAACGTTATCTGACTCCAAATGGAGAAGATATACATAAAAAGGGGATAACTCCTGATGTTGTAGTAAAATTAACAGAAGAAAATATTAAAAATAAAGATGATGTTCAATTAAAAGAAGCAATTAAAATATTACAAGAAAAATGCAAGTAAAAGAATGGAAAATAAATAAGAGTGATGAGGCGAAGCCGCTTGTAGAGCGGCTTCTTTATAGTCGTGGAATAAAAACACAAAGTGAAATTGAAACATTTTTGAATCCTCTTAGTATAAAATTAACTCATCCTAATGCTTTTTGTGATATGCAAAAAGCTGTTTGTCGTATAGTAAAAGCTATTGATAATAATGAAAATATTTTAATTTATGGTGATTTTGATGCAGATGGTTTAACTTCAACATCATTAATGGTTAAGACTTTAACTCATATAGGTGCTAATGTTTCTTATTATATTCCTAAACGAGAAGGTGACGGGCATGGATTGAATTCTAATGCATTAGTAAAACTGATGGTAACTCAAAAACCCAAATTAATAATAACCGTTGATTGTGGAATTAGTAATTTAGAAGAAGTTAAGTTTATAAATAGTTTTAATATTGATGTAATAATTACAGACCACCACGAAGCTCCAGAAGAATTACCAGAAGCACTTGCAATAATTAATCCTAAAGCTCCAAATGCATTGGATGAAAAATTAACTACCTCAGAAATTCATTATTTAACATCTTTAGCAGGTGTAGGTGTAGCATTTAAAGTTGCTCAAGCATTATTAGAAAAATATGAAAAATTAACTTATATTTACGAAATTTTACCATATGTAGCAGTAGGTACAATTGCAGATATTGTTCCATTAATAGGTGAAAATAGATATTACGTAGTAAAGGGGCTAGATTTAATATCTAAAGGTAAACATTATGGTTTAAAAAGGCTTTTAGATAATGCTGGATATTCCAATATTGAAGATGGTATAACGTCAGAGCAAGTTGCATTTGGTATTGCTCCAAGAATAAATGCGTCAGGTCGTCTTGATGCTGTTGAAGATGCAATTAAAGTATTAATAAGTGATAATAAACAAGAAATAGAGATGTCGGTTATTGCATTAGAAAATTTTAATAAAGTAAGACAAGAATTATGCCATAGTACATTTCTAGAAGCTGATGAGATGGCAAAAAAAGAAAAAGATAATACTCTTGTTTTGTTTAAGCCGGATTGGCATATAGGAATTATTGGTATTGTAGCTTCTAAACTTGTTGAAAAATATCATAAACCAACATTTTTGATGACATATTCAGGAGAAACAAAACAAATTAGATGTTCTGCAAGAGGTGTTGAAGGTGTTTCGTCATTAAGTTTATATGACATAATTTCAAATATATCCGATAAGTTAGATGGTTTTGGAGGGCATACTTTAGCTGCAGGGTTATCTTTTTCGACAGAAAGTGTAACTTTCGAAGAAGTAAAAAAAGGCTTAATAGATACAGTAAATGAAGCTCTTGCAGGGGAAAAAATTGTACCTGTTTTGAATATAGATATGGAAGTTAAGCCTGATGATATATCTATTGATACAATTGAAGAATTAAAGCAATTAGAACCTTATGGAGCAGCAAATCCTCAACCTGTTTTTGCAATCAAAGATTTAATATTGAAAGAAAAAAAATTAATGGGGTCAAATAAAGAACATCTGAAATTAATATTAGAAAAAGATAATCAAGTATTTAATGCAATATGGTGGTCAAAGGGTGATATTTCATTATCAAATGGTGATTTATTAGATATTGCTTTTTATCCACAGATTAATGTTTTTAATAATACAACATCAGTTCAATTAATAATAAAAGATATTCATTCAGAATCTTTAAAAGAGCTAGAAAATCAAGATATTGGTATAAAAATATATGATCATAGAAACAAGACTAATATTTATAAGCAAGTTAATGAATATTTAAAGACTACAAGATATAATACTGCTGTTTTTGCAGAAGATAGATCAATAATTGATAAATTAAAAATTTATCCAGAAATTACTTCAAGAATAAAAAATAGAAATAATATAACAAAAATAGATTCAATAATGTTTTTTGATTATCCTGCAAGTAGTGAAATATATGAAAATATTTTAAAAATAGCAGAACCATCTATAATTCATTATATGAATTATGAAATACGTCATTCAATAGATGAATATCTAAAAACAATTTATGGAATGATAAAGTTTGTATCAAATAATAAAAATGGAGAATTTAATTTATTAAATAGTTCATTATTTTTAGGTGTTACAACATCTTTAATAAAATTAACTTTAATAATGTTTGAAGAAGGGAAAATAATAAAAATAATTGATAAAACAGAAGATAACTACATAATACAACTATTGGAGCATGTAGATATTTCATCAATACCAAAATTGGATGGATATATTGAATTCAGCCTAGAATTCAATACAATTAAGGGTTTTAAGGATATGTTTCAAAAGGTAGACTTAAGCGAGTTAAGTTTATGCATGGTTGAAACCCAATAAAATACGCTGATAAGTCGATATTTAACTCTTGCATTATTTTCTGTATTACATATAATATGGTATGTACACATAGGAAAGGAGTTTTATCTATTATGAACAAAGAAGAATTAGTACAAGAAATTTCTAAAAAAGCTAAAGTTACTCAAAAAGAAGCTGGAGAAGTTTTAAATGCTTTAGTTGATACTATTCAAAAAACAGTATCTAAAGGTAAAAAAGTTACTTTAGTTGGTTTTGGTACTTTTGAAGCACGTAAAAGAGCTGCTAGAAATGGTAGAAACCCTCAAACTGGTAAAGAAATTTCTATCCCAGCTAAAACAGTTCCTGTATTCTCAGCTGGTAAAAAATTCAAAACAGTTGTTAACGGAAAATAGTTAAAACTATTAATAGATAATTAAAGGGCCTGCTTGAAATAAGTGGGCCCTAATTTTTTATTTATTTCCTTAATTTTTAATTTTATGATAAGTTATAAATTATGATAGAATTATTAGTTTTATTTGTATTATCTTTTTCTCCATTAACAATGTATGGAGTTTTAAAGTCTATATTGAAGAAGTTTTCTCCTTATACAAAACCAAGTTTTGGAACTATAAAACCAGCTCTAATCAGGCTTGAAAAGAAAGGAGTTATTATTTCATCAAAATCTATTTCTGATGGTGGAAAGGTTTCAGTAATGTATTCAATTACAACAAAAGGTCTTGATGAATTAAAGAATAAAATTTTAGAAGTTGATACAGAAAATCCTGTTCAGTTTTTATCAAATGCTCGTATTCAAATTTCTTGTGCTGGATTTTTAGATATTAATTCTCAAAAAATGTTATTTGAAAAACTAAAAAAACGAGCTGTATTTATTAAGTCTGATGCAGAAAATAAAATATCAGATGATACAATTACTCCAACATATTTCCATAAATTAGTTTTGGATAATACAATATGTGAATACAATAATTTTATAAATCTTTTAGAGGGTTTAGAACATGCCTGCAATCGTTAGTTCAGTTATAGAAAATTCAATAGCCGAAGAGTTAGAAATAGCAGAAGGTGATGAATTATTATCAATAGATGGTCAAAAATTGGTTGATATGATAGATTATAATTTTTATTGTAAGTCGGAATTTTTGACTGTTGAAATAAAGAAAAAAAACGGTGAAATAGAAGAAATTGAATTAGAGAAAGATTATGATGAAGATCTGGGGATAGTATTTGAAAGTGCAGTATTTGATAAAATAAAGCCTTGTTTAAATAAATGTATATTTTGCTTCGTTGATCAACAACCAAAAGGTTTAAGAGATACTTTGTATGTAAAAGATGATGATTATCGACTTTCTTTTTTACAAGGAACTTATATAACTTTAACGAATTTAACAGATAAAGATAAAGAACGTATAGCAAGAATGCACTTAGGGCCATTTTATGTATCTGTACATACAACTAATCCAGAGTTAAGAGTTCAGATGCTTAAAAATCCAAATGCTGCAAATATAATGAAAGAATTGAATTGGTTTAAAGAAAATGAAATACCGTTTCATGCCCAAATTGTATTATGTCCTGGTATTAATGATGATAAAGAACTTGATAGAACTTTAAAAGATTTAACAAGTTTAGGAGATAATTTATTATCAGTTGCTATTGTTCCTGTCGGAATAACTCAATTTAGAGAAGGTGATATATTAAAAGAAGTTACTCCTGAAATAGCTTTAAATACAATTGAAATAGCTTCAAAATATAACAAGGTATGTTGTTCAGATGAGTTCTTTTTGTTGGCTAAAAAACCTATTCCAAATACTGATTATTACGGCAACTTTTCTCAATTAGATGACGGAGTAGGTTCTATAAGGGCTCTATTAGATGATTTTTATCAATATGAATTACCAAATAAAATAACGAAACCTTTAAAATTAGTTTTTGCAACTTCATATGCAGGATTAGATGCAATAAAGGAAGTTTCTAGTTCATTGAATAAAATTGCCAACCTTGAAACAGATGTTATTCCGGTAAAATCAAATTATTGGGGAAAAAATATAACAGTAGCTGGTTTAATAACATCAGAAGATTTGATTAATACAATAAAAGATATTGAATGTGATTATGTAATCGTACCAGGTATTATGTTAAAACCATATTCAGATATGTTTTTGGATGGAAAAACATTGACAGAGGTTAAGAAGCTTACACAAAAAGATTTTATTGTTATAAATAATCAATATTCATTAAAAGAATTGATTGATTTTATTGATAATTATACGACATAGTATTGATGATATTTATATATGCGTAAGCATTAAAATCTAAGGAACCAAATATGAGCTTCATATATGAGTCATTGTAAGGTAATAATTTTACAAACTGTATATATTCTTGCTTAAAATCATCTTTTGTTTCTCTAGCTTTAATTTTCGCAATTAAATCATGAGCTTGATATAATTCTAAGTATACTCCATCAGTTTTTTTTTCTCCAATTACCCTATAAAACCCCTTTTCAATAATTTTACCATCGGCAACAAAATCTACAGGAATATTTATAACCTGACATTCTTCCATTTCTTCAAGTGGAGTTTGGCTTTCAATATTTTCTTTTCTAACATCCATATTATCGTGAAGACTTTTTCCTTTGAATTTTCGAATAGCTTTTTCTTTTTGTTTGTTCATCTTTTTATTTTTACGTTCTTCAAGGGCTTTCATAGTGTCTTCAAATTCTTTATTTGTGATAATTTTTTGTCCATCCCACGCATTATCAATATTATCGTACTTTGCCCATCCATCTTCTTCATCAGCAAAGACTGGCAAAGCTAAACAAATTATGCAAAATATTAATGCCAATTTTCTTTTCATATATAAATTTTATAATGTTTTTTTGGGGAAAGTAAACATCTATATAGTGTAATAAAAAAGAAAGGTTTATTTTTTTATATAAATAGTGTATAATATATTAAGGAAATAAGATTATCTTTAAGGGCATATAATATTGGGTATTGGTTTAATTGTAATAATAAGCATTATAAGTTTATTTATTCTTTACGCATTTCTTGTATCTGCAGAGAATGCTGAACAAGGTAAAGGTTTACAAGTAACAACCAAGAATATATTAGAGCAAGTTGAAAATTTGTATAATGAAAAAGAATATACAATTCTTGAAATTCTTGCAAAAAAATATTTAGAACGTGTCCCTCGTCATTACGGTGTAAGATGTTATTTGGCAAAGTGCTTTTACGATACAAATAAAATAACTCAAGCAATATATGAATGTTTAAAAATTCTTAAAAAGAATAAGGAAATGGATGATATTCGTCTAATTTTAGCAAATTGTTATCGTAAAAAGAAATTAACAATAGAAGCGTTAAAACAGTTTGAAATACTTTATAAACGAGGGAATAGAACTCTTGAAGTAATAAAAAGTATGGCAGAATTGTTTAACAATGTTAGCCAATATAGCGCATCCATTAAACTTTATAATATGTTAATCCCTATGACTAAAGATAAGAGAGAAATATCAGAATATAGATTAATATTATCTCAATTAAATGAAAAAATAGGGGATTATGCAGCAGCATTTGAGTCTTATAAAGCTAGATTAGAATTAACTCCTAGAGATTATGATTCTCGAAAGAAAATGATTCAATTATACTTAAAAGTTGGTAATTTAACTCGTGTAATATCTTCATTAGAGGAAATGTTAGATTTGGAAATCCCTTCTGAGATGCGTTTGTGGGCATTAGAGTTGCTAGTTAAAACTTGTAGGGAATGTGGCGAACAAATGAAAGCCTTAACATTTACAGAAAAATTAATAGATTGTCCAGGTAGTAATGTTTTAGAAGCAAAATGTGCATTAGCTGATATTTATTCAACTTTGGATAATTTAGAAGCTGCAGAATCTGTTCTAACAGATTTATCTTTACAGTATGAAGAAAATATTGAGGTTTTAACAAGGTTAGCAACTGTATATGAAAAACAAAACAGATTTTCAGAAGCAAATGATATTTATAATGGTTTGTTGGTAATTATTCCAAGTACAGAAGTAAGACGTGTGCATAATTTGATGAGTAATTTATATGCAAGATGGGGCGCATCAATGTTGAATGGGTCTGAATTATCTGACGTTACTGAATCATTCAAATTGTTCTCAATGGCTATTCAATTTGATGTTACAAATCCATATGTTCATGAACAGTTAGCAAAAGCAAATATGTTAATAAAAAATTATAAAGAAGCAATTTCACAATTAAAAATAGCAATGGAATATAGTGAAGAAACTGATTATGTAAAATATTATTTACCTTTAGCTGATTGTTATCATAATATAAATAATGCTTTTGAAGAGAAAAAAGCTCTTACAAGTTTGATTAAGGCAGATCCTAATAATTCTGTTGCACATTGGAAACTTGCTCAACTATGTGAAGCTCAACATGATACTAAAGGTGCTAAAAATATGTTGGAAAAAACTATTGAATTAGATCCAACAATGATAGAACCAAAATATAGATTAGCGTTGTTATATGAGTCTGAAGGTTATAAAGTTGGTGCTATTAATTTATATAGGCAAATTTTAAGACTTGATCCTAGAAATAAAGATGTAGAAAACAACTTGAAAACTTTATTGAGTTTTGAAAACGAAGCTCAAGAACAAGCCGGCTAATCCTGATAAAACTAGGTAAAAAACAGGAGAGTGTTTTTTACCGGACATAAACAAAAATAGTAATGGTAAAAATATAATTATTCCATAAATATTTGTTATGGAAGATTTTATTAGTCTTATGGCTACTGCAGATATAAGCGCGCAGCTTGCAGGTTTAAGTCCGTATATAGCTGATTTAACATAAAAATTATCACTAAATTTTCTTAAAAGTTTAGATATTGCAATAACAAGAAAAAGAGATGGTAATATGATTGAAACTGTTGCAAGAATAGCAGTTGATATTCCGTGTGTTTTCATTCCTGCATAAGTTGCCATATTAATACCAACAGGGCCAGGTGTGATAGATGCAATTGCAAGCATCTGTGTTAATTCATTTATGGAATACCAGTGATATTGATCAGCAATGTGATATAAGAAGGGTAATGTTGCATAACCTCCACCAAAAGATAGTATTCCGATTTTAAAAAATTCTTTGAACAAATCAAAATATATCATAGTTCATTACCTCTTTTTCTAATAATATAATTGTAAGCAATCCCAATAATAATAGATGAAATTATTATTGGAGTCGGTGGAACATGAAATTTTAGTATTACAGCTAAAAATATTAAGAATATAAATAATGAAAATTTATCTGGAATAGCTTTTTTCCATAGTTCTTGAACTGAAGATATAATTAAAATAATTACTCCAAATTCAACTCCCCACAAAATGCTTTTCGTAGGAGTCCAATCAATAATTTGAGCAATAATAGATGAAATACTTGCAATACAAATAAAAGGTGCTGTTATAATTCCTATAGTTGCTACGAGAGCTCCAAATTTTCCTCGAAGTTTATAACCAACAAAAATAGAAATATTTGCAGCAATAATCCCTGGTAATGATTGACTAATTGCATAATAATCGACTAATTCGTCTTCTGTAATCCAATTTCTATCTTCTATTACTTCCTTTTTTAATATTGGTAAGATAACATACCCACCACCAATTAGAATTAACCCAATTTTAGTGAAAACTTTATATATATCCCAAAGACTAATTTTCATTTCTTGATTATAATATAAAAATAAAAAGCTTTATACCAATGCGATTTTATTACCTGCCGAGTTAGCAGGTGGGTGAACGCCTCGAAGCCTCCGTTTCCCACTGGCAATTATTTATATAATTGATGGGTATACTTCATAACTTCGCTGAGCTAATTCTCCCTTTTAATAAAAATGTAGGAATAAAATTAACATCAGTATAAAGCAATAACATTATTACATATTTATTACTTCATTTCAATAAGATAGTAATATTAAGTTTTGTAACATATAATTTATTTCTTGAAATCACCCTATAAAAAATAACTTTATATATTTGGTTGATAAAAAGATGAGAGTTATTTAAGATGGCAATTTCAACAGTACAATTATATGTAGCTTTCTCAAAACTGTTCAAAACCACCGAACCGGAAAAGAAACAAGTTTTACAATTCGGAGTGGGGGAAGCAGATTTTGATGCCATCGACAGAGACCAAAATGAATATCTTGATATTGATGAAGCATTACAAAATAATTCAGTAAGTGAGTTGCTATATTCTAGCATGGTTTCAACATATGGTTCTGGTGAGGCCAATGATTTACAGAAAAATATGTCTAGAACGCAAGATAGAACAGGTATGGTTGATGGAATTGAAATAGATATGTCAACATCAGCCAATAATCCATTTATTTAGTTAATTTACTACTTTTTTTAATCCTTTAGGTTTATCAATGTTTTTATGTAGTTTTCTTGCAATTTCTAATGCTAAGAGTTGAATTATAACAACATTAGAAAACATTTGTAATATTTCATTTTCACAATTAATGCTTATATTGAAATTTGATATTATTCTATTGTTGTGTTTTCCAATAATAAACATTGCAGGATTATAATTCTTTCTAATTTTTTCAAGATTATTTACTGCAGTTCCAGAAATACCATCAACAGCAATGTATACAAGTGCTGCTTTATTATTTAATACTGCAACATGACCGTGCATAAATTCTCCTAGGTATGTTGCATTAATATTCATATAAGAAGTTTCTTTAATTTTAAGAGCTGCTTCTTTAGCAATTGAATATGATATTCCATCTGCTGTTATAACTACACATTTTTGTTTAGATAATAATCTTGCAAGATGTTTAATTTTATTTCTAAGTTGGAATGTTTCTTCCATTACTTCAGGTAATTTTTCTAGAGAATCAAGATATTCTACTATATTACCACCTTTATGTTTTGAAAGATTTAATGCAACTATTAATATACATAGCATTTGAGCAGTAAATGATTTTGTAGCTGCAATAGAGTTTTCAATACCTGCTGAACAATTGATTTTGTATTTTGATAGATTCCAAATACTAGATTCTTGATTATTAGTAATGCATAGTGTATCAAGAAAATATTTTTCATTATTAGGTCCAACAAACCCTTCATTAACTCTTTTAAGTGCTGTTAAAGTGTCACTTGTTTCTCCTGATTGAGTAATAAAAATATAAAGTGTTCCTTTATCGTGAGGTATAACCTTTTTTAAGTTAAACTCACTAGAATAAATTGCTCTAGCTTCAATATTTGCAATTTCACCTAATAAATCAGCAGAAAATCTAGCACAATGATATGAAGAACCACTAGCAACAATTACAATTTTTTCAACATTTTCAGGAAGTTCTAATTCTTGATGATTGTATTTGTGTATTAATTCTTTAATGACATGTGGTTGTTCTAATATTTCAGATTCCATAGAACATTTTTTTGTATTAAAAAACATTTTTCACCTCTAAACAATTAACTTATTTTAATAACTCTAATAAAATTTCGTTAACAGTTTTAGGGTTAGCACGTCCTTTAGTTGCTTTCATAATTTGTCCAACAAAGAAACCAAGAATATTTGTTTTACCTGATTTATATTGTTCAACTTGGTTTGGATTGTTATTAACAACTTCTTCAACCATTTTTCTGATAGCATCAACATCTGTAATTTGGCTTAAACCTTTTTTCTCAACGATAACAGAAGCTTTTGTTCCTTCTTCAATCATTTCAATTAGGATTTGTTTACCGATGTTGTTAGAAATAGTTTCTTTTTCAATTAATCCAATTAATTCTGCTAAATTTTCTGGAGTTAATTTAGTTTCATTAATTTCAATATGATTTTCTTTTAAGTATGCTGCAATTTCACCCATCATGAAGTTAACAGCAATTTTAGCATTCCCACCAAGTTCAAGAACTTTGTCAAAGAATAAAGCAGATTGCATTTGTTCAACAATAACGGATGCATCATATTCGCTAAGACCTAAATCCATATATCTTTGACGTTTTTGACTAGGTAATTCAGGCATAGAGTTTCTGATTTCTTCCACCCATTCTCTAGAGATAGATAGAGGCATTAAATCAGGTTCAGGGAAATATCTATAATCGTGAGCATCTTCTTTACCACGCATAGAACGAGTTTCTCCTGCATTGTCGTCCCATAATCTTGTTTCTTGAACAACTTCTTCACCGTCTTCAACAAGTTCAATTTGACGGTCAATTTCATATTCAATAGCTCTTTGTAAAGCTTTGAAGCTGTTTACGTTTTTGATTTCAGCACGAGTACCAAATTCTTTAGAACCTTTAGGCATGATAGAAATATTAGCGTCACATCTCATAGAGCCTTCTTCTAGGTTTCCATCACAAACACCAATATATCTAACAATGTTTCTTAATTCTTCCATATAATTTTTAGCTTCTTCACTAGATCTGATATCAGGTTCAGAAACGATTTCTAATAATGGAGTTCCTGCTCTGTTAAGGTCAACAAGAGAATAAGTAGAACCGGCAATACCAGCAGAACCAACGTGAACAAGTTTTCCTGCATCTTCTTCTAGGTGAGCTCTTGTGATACCGATTCTTTTCCCTTTAATGTCAATGTATCCATTAACACAAATAGGTTCATCGTATTGTGAAATTTGATATCCTTTTGGAAGATCAGGATAGAAATATTGTTTTCTGTCAAATTTACATCTTTCAGGAATTTGGCAGTTAAGTGCAAGTCCTAATTTGATACCCATATTAACACATTCTTTGTTAAGAACAGGTAAAACACCTGGCATACCTAAAGTAATTGGACTAATTTGAGAATTTTGTTCATTCCCGAATTCAGTACTATCAGGTGCGAATATTTTTGATTTAGTTTTTAATTGTGCGTGAACTTCTAACCCTATAACGACTTCATATTTCTCTCTTAAATCTTCCATTTTTAACCTCTCAAAATATTATTTTCTATGTTATATATTTTAGCACAAAGAAAAAATCTATAGTTGTAATACATAACTCACGACTATTCTTAACATAAATTTTGACACGCCTTTTTTGTTAAGAATCTTGGAAAAACCTTTTCTAGTCTATGTTTGTAAAACTTAATAATTCTTCATATCTTAATTATTTAATTAAGATATGAAGCTATAACGGAAATTTTGCCCATATTAGCTCAAATATTTATAATATAAATATTGTCAACCCTTCTTAAAATAATTTTTATTATTTTAATACAAATATTTGAAAGGTTTTTTTATGAAGAAAACTAAAATGATTAATTTACCCACAATGCAAATATATGCAGAATGTGGCTACAAGCAAAAATACAATTATCCTGTAGAAAGTCAGTTAATACCTTGTAAAAACCAATTCAATAAAACCAATGGATTTGCTGCAAAAGTATTTATGGATAAACCAACAAAACAAATAGTTATTGCTATTAGTGGGACTGATTTGTCATCACTAAAAGATATGCGTAACGATTTAAATATGGCTGTGGGAAATTTGCCACCTCAATATGAAAGTGCTTTGGCATTGTATAATGAAGTTAGGGAAAAGTATTCTGATATCCCGATTATACTAACAGGACACTCTTTAGGCGGAAGTATTTGTCAGGTATTAGCCAAAATAACCGGTGAATTGGCTATTACTTTTAATGCTTTTTCTACCGGAATGGAGAAAGGCAAAGATTATTCTAACATTATAAATATTATTAATTCAGAAGATTTTATTTCTATGTCAGATATTAATACACAGCCTGGAAAAATATATGTTACAGAAAATAAATCGGGTAATATTTTAATGCCAAAATTAAATCTGATGCCTGAAGAACATTATCTAGAAAATCTCAGAATATTAGATATTAAAGAATATAAACGAAATAGTGTAACTTCATTTTTTGATAAAATACGAGCTGGTGAAGAGTTTAAATATGATAAAGTAGGTGGTGGTTCATTAAATGCTATAAAAGAAATGTATTCTCTTTGGGATTCTGTAAGAGAAATGAAAGACCATGCTGAGAAATTGTTATCAACCCAACCTTTAAATGTATCAGACCCTTGGAATTCCCCATATAAAATAGGAATTAATAATCCTATAGCTAATACAAGCCAATATTCAAAATTTATTGAATCATCCAATTCAAAGCGATTATATGGTGGGATATCAAATGCTGATGGACATTGGGTTACTATTAATGGAAACCATGTATTGATTGAAGATTAATAATTTAAACAAAGACCAAATAGAGTTTATCTCTATTTGGTCTTAATCCTAAAATATTTTTTGAAAAATATATCTTTTATTTCAATATAAAATATACAAAAACATAATATTATAAAGATAATCCAAGAAATATCATAATTAAATATTGTTCCTAGAACCATCCAAATAGCAAAACTAATAATAATTGTTATTGGAATAAAGCAACAAAAAATACCAAAGCGGAATAGTAAATCATATATTTTATTATTGAAATTTAAACCAACTTGTTTTTTTAAGGTTTTTGATAAAATAAACAATATTAAAAATTCACAAAAGAATATGGGTAAAAAATATATTAGGAACATAACAGTATTCATATAAACGATTAAAGCACCTAAAACAAGTGCCATACCTGGTAAATTTTGAATACCATGAAACAAAATGACTATAAAATTATAAATACAGTAGCCTAATACGCCGTATCCTATAATTGATAAAATATTAAAACATAAAAATCTTTTTAAATAATCCATTCGTTTATTCTAGTACAGATTTCATTAAAAAGAAATGTTTATTAATTTTTAGAGTGCACAAAATATTTTCTGAAAAATATATCTTTTATTTCCATATCAAATATACAAAAATATAATATTATAAATCTAATCCAAGAATCAGCAGTGTTAAATATTGTTCCAAGAAACATCCAAATAGCAAAATGTATTATAATTGTTATTGGAATAAAGCAACAAAAAATACCAAAACGAAATAATAAATCATATCTTTTATTATTGAAATTTAAACCTACTTGTTTTTTTAAGGTTTTTGATAAAATAAACAATATTAAAAATTCACAAAAGAATATGGGTAAAAAATATATTAGGAACATAACAGTATTCATATAAACGATTAAAGCACCTAAAACAAGTGCCATACCTGGTAAATTCTGAATACCATGAAATAAAATGACTATAAAATTATAAATACAATAGCCTAATATTCCGTATCCTATAATTGATAAAATATTAAAACATAAAAATCTTTTTAAATAATCCATTCGTTTATTTTAGTACAAATTTCACTAAAAAGGAATGTTTATTATTAAGATATATTCTCATTTTTTTTATACAAATAATTTAAGTCTAAGAATGTTGGAATTATTTATAAAATAATTTTAATGGCATATAAATTGTAATATTCTTTTATTCTGTAAATTTTGTGATAAAATATCATAATAGTAGGAGTGTTGTATATGCTAACAATTGATAAAACAAATAAAAAATCCGTTAGAGAAGCTTTTGGAAAAGCTTTAGTTGAAGTCGGAAAAAAGAATGAAAACATAGTTGTGTTAGATGCCGATTTGTCATGTTCTACACAAACTGCTTTGTTTGCAAAGGAATTCCCTGATAGATTTTTCAATGTTGGTATTGCAGAACAAGATTTAGCAACAACAGCTGCAGGGTTAGCTTCTGTGGGGAAAATACCTTTTGCTGCAGCTTTTGCAGTATTTATTACAGGTCGTTGCTATGATCAAGTAAGAAACACTATTTGTTATTCAGGATTTAATGTTAAATTAATAGGTACCCATGGAGGTCTAACAGTAGGTGAAGACGGTGCAACTCACCAAGCATTAGAAGATATTTCTTTAATGTCAAATTTACCTGGTATGACTGTTATTGTTCCCTCTGATAGACATGAAATAAATGCTGTTATTAAATTTGCCACTGAATTTGATGGGCCTATGTATATAAGAATTCCTAGAAATAATTTACCTGATGTATTTGATGAAAATTATAAATTTGATTTATATAAAGCAAAAGTTTTAAAAGAAGGAAAAGATATAACAATTGTAACAAATGGTGATATGTTACCAGAAGTTGTTGAAGCTGTTAATGAATTATCTAAAATGGGTATTGATGCTGAATTAATTCATGCTCCTGTTGTTAAACCTTTTGATATTGAAACAGTTTTACAATCTGCAAAGAAAACTAATTTAGTTGTTTCAATAGAAAACCACTCAATAAGAGGTGGTATAGGTAGTATAATATGTGAACAATTATCAGCATTAAGACCTGTAAAAGTTATTAGATTAGGAGTAGATGACGAATTTGGACAAAGTGGAACATCTGATAAATTGTTAGAAGCTTATGGTCTTAACTCAAAAAAAATAGTGGAAAAAATAGTAGAGATAAAAAATGATACAATTAAGAGCAGTAACTAAAAAATATAAAAATAACTATGCACTAAAAAATGTAAACTTAGATATAATGTCAGGAGAATTTGTATTTGTAACAGGTGCTTCAGGTGCAGGAAAGTCAACGTTAATGAAACTCCTTTACAAAGAAGAAGTTCCTACAAGTGGTACAGTTTTAATAGGTGGAATAAATATTGCTAATCTTCCATCTTACAAAGTCCCTAATTTAAGACGTTGTATGGGGATAGTATTCCAAGATTATAAATTGTTACCTAATATGTCTGTATATGACAATATTGCTTATGTTATAAGAACTCTAGGAATGAGTACAAAAGAAATTAGCATGCGTGTAATGGGGGCATTAAAAGTTGTTGGTTTGTTAGATAAAATGAAATCTAATATAAATGAGTTATCTGGAGGCGAACAACAAAGAGTAAGTATTGCAAGAGCTATTGTAAATGGTCCACCTTTATTAATAGCTGATGAACCTACTGGAAATTTAGACCCAAAAAATTCTTTGGAGATTATGCAAATATTGGATCAAATTAATAAAAGAGGAATAACGGTTATTGTTTCGACTCATGATAGGACAATGGTTGATTATTTTAGAAAAAGAGTCTTAACTCTTGATGGTGGCGAAATAATAAGAGATGTACAGGCAGGAACCTATGAATGATAAAAAGCAAAAGCTAAAAAAACAAGTTAAGCAACATATTCCAAAAGATTGGTTATGCGATTTAAGAATAGCATATCGTATTACAATGGAAGCTTTTAATGATATTAAAAGAACAGGTATAATGAATCTTGTTATTATTACAACAATGGCAGCAATATTAACAATTTTTGGAGCATTATTCCGTACAACAATATCAATGTCTCAGTTTGCTAATGAGGTTGGAAATGTTTTAGAAATTTCAGTATATTTAAAAAATGACACAAATCCTAATGTAGTCGCAGATAAAATTTTAAAATTTAATCATGTATCGAAAGTTAAAATTATTCCAAAAGATGTTTCTTGGAAAAATCTTCGTCAGGAAATTGATTTACCTAATATAACAAATCCATTACCTGATACATTACATGTAAAAGTAGACAAGCCTATAAATATTTCAAGTGTTCTACTTGAGTTAAAGTCTGTTGCTGAAATTGAAGAATCTAGCTATGCAGCAGATTTAGCAAAGAAAATACAATTTTTAACCCATGTTGTTAATACTGCAACTGCTGTTGTTACAATAATTGTTGCAATCCTAACAATAATGATTATAAATAATACTATACAGTTAGTAATCCAATCAAGAAAAGATGAAATAGAAATAATGCGTTTGATGGGAGTAAGTAATTGGTATATAAAGATTCCTTTAGTCTTGCAAGGTGCATTTTATGGTTTTGCAGGTGCTTTGGTTGCAATTGTTCCAATTAATTTCGTTCAACAAGCATTACAAAGAGTTCATAAATTTTTCTTGGTGCCGACACCTCCTTTTGCAGAAGTATTTGTTATCGCAACATTAATTCTGGTTGGGCTTTCATTTGGTGCCGGAGGTAGTTTAATATCAATAAAAAAACATTTGCAGGTGTAAATACGATGGATAATGAAGATAGAACAATAGATTTAATAAACAATTTAAAAGATATTCCAGCAATGCCTAATGTCATTGTTAAAATATTAAAATTAATGCATAATGAATCAGCAGGTGCAACAGAAATGGCTGCTGTTATAAAGTGTGATCAAGCGTTATGTACGAAGTTATTGTCAATAATAAATTCTGCTTATTATGGTTTTGGTCGTCAAATAACGTCAGTTAATATGGCAATTTCATTGTTGGGGTTAAAGAAAACAAAGAATATAATAGTAACAGTTGCAATGAGCCCTTTGTTATCTTTTCAGGGTGCTAAGTCACTGTGGCGTCATTCTATATTAACAGCTGTAGGCTGCGAATATATTTGTGAAAAATATAATTTAGGAAGTGCTGATGATGCTTTTGTTATGGGGTTTTTACATGACATTGGTAAAGTTGTTCTAAATTTAATTGACTCAGAAAGATACCAATCTTTTATGAGTTCAAAGGTTCATCCAGATCAAAATATCCAAGATGAAAGGTTAAAATTTGATACGGATCATTCTTCAACAGGTTCTTTATTAGCTTTAAGATGGCAACTTCCTGATGTTATTAAAGATGTAATTCGTTATCATCACTATCCATTGAAAGCAAGAGAGTTTTTTGCTCCAGCATTGGTTAATATTGTTAATATTATAGTTCAGGATAATTTTACAGAAGATTGGTATGATAAAGAACTTGCTAAAATGATAAATTTACATATAGATGATGTTAATGCTTTGCGTAATGAGATTATAGAGAAGGGTGAAGCATTATTAAAAGAATTAGCTTAAGGAGTAAATAATGATCGATATTGAAAATACTTTGTTCGTACTTATTGATATTCAAGAAAGATTAGTTGCAATGTTAAATAAACAGGAACCTATAATGAAGGCTACATCTAGATTAGCGAGTGCTGCTGCTATTATGAATATTCCAACTGTATTAACAGAGCAGTATCCACAAGGTCTTGGTGGCACAATTTTTGATATTAAATCTGTAGTTACAGAAGATACTCCTATAATTGAAAAAACTTCATTTTCTGCAATGCAAACTCCTGAATTTGCAGAAGTAATTAAGTCATATGGAAAGAAAAATATTGTAATAGGTGGTATAGAAACTCATATTTGTGTTTATCAAACTGTAATGGATTTAATTTCAGAAGGATTCAATGTTGTTGTTGCTAAAGATGCTTGTGCTAGTCGTTCAAGTGATTGTTTTAAAAATGGAATTCAATTAATGAAAGATGCTGGAGCAACTATTTCAAATGTTGAAACTATTCTTTTTGAATTGCTTAAGTCCTCAAAAAATCCATATTTTAAAGCAGTGCAAGCATTAATTAAGTAGTAATTAGACTAAATAATAAAAAACAAAAAATAATGATGAGTTAATAAACTCACCATTATTTTTGTTTTAATTTTTTTGTTAATTAAACAGCTTTTTGAACTTTTCCAGCTTTTAAGCAAGATGTACAAACTGTCATTTTTTTAGTTCCACCATTTACTGCAACCTTAATAGTTTGTAAATTAGGAGTTTGACGGTGAACAATTTGCTTATGAGAAAATGTTAATTTTGCTGCTTTAAGTGGAGTTTTACCACAAATTTCACATTGTTTTGACATAATAAATCTTCCTTATTTCCTAGTGTATTACTAAAATACCCTAAAGATATCTATTTTACAAGTGTTTTAAAAGTTTTGTTAAAAATAATTAATTTTCAACATATTCTTTTAAACGTTTGCTGCGGTTAGGATGACGTAATTTTCTTAAAGCTTTAGCTTCAATCTGTCTGATACGTTCTCTTGTAACACCGAAGAGCTGACCGACTTCTTCTAATGTTCTTTGACGTCCGTCATCCATACCAAAACGTAATCTTAAAACGTCACGTTCACGAGGAGAAAGTGTGCAGAGAACTTCTGCCAAATCTTCTCTTAAAAGCTCTGATGCAACTGTCTTAATAGGAGCATCAGCTTCTTTATCTTCAATAAAATCACCTAATCTTGAATCTTCTTCTTTACCGATTGGAGTTTCAAGAGATAAAGGTTCTTGGGCGATTTTAACGATTTCTCTTAGCTTAGAAATAGAAACACCCATTTCTGTTGCTAATTCTTCTTCGGTTGGTTTTCTTGAAAGTTCTTGAGCTAATCTTCTTGTTACTTTCTTCAACTTGTTAATTGTTTCAACCATGTGAACAGGGATACGAATAGTTCTTGCCTGATCTGCAATAGCTCTTGTAATTGCCTGTCTGATCCACCAG
>CALUWB010000025.1 GCA_944324375.1 Candidatus Gastranaerophilales bacterium
GTTAAACCTAAAAAACCAGTTCGTCGTCATATAGAACCACGTCCAAATCCTAGATCTTCAGAAGAACAGAATAAAATTAATAAACCAGTTACAAAACCTGTTGTGAAACCAATATCACAACCAGTTAATAATATTCATCAACAACCAGTTCAACAAAAAGTACAAACTCCTCCAATGAGACCTGCTCAACAGCCTGTAGCTCAACAACCTGTTAACCAACAAAATAATATTCAGCCACAGGTGTATGAGGCAGAAAATCCAGCACCTGATAGTCGTCCAATGGCTGCAACAAGTAATAAAGTTAATATTGCTCAAATTTTAAAAGATTTTAGAAATACCATTTCTGCAATTGGTACTCCTGATATTTTAAGGGAAGAAGTAGAGGATTATTTACAAGAAATTGAGGTACATACAAAGGGTGAAGCTCCTTCGATTAATTTTGTCCAAACTAACTTGTTAAATGCTGCTGCTATTTTAGATAGATATATTTCTGAAACATTAAATAAAGAGTCTAAAGTTGTTGTAAAATGGTTAGAAGCTTTATTTTTACAAAGAATTAATTATCGATATAATGATGGCGAAATAAATAAAGCTTTTCTTGTAAAATTCCCAGAAAGTGAAGAAGAAAAGAGAGCAAAAGCTGAAAAAGCAGCACAAGAAGCTGCTCAAGCTCAAATAGAAGAACAAAGTGTAGAAGATAAACCTACTTCTATTGAGCCAATTCAAGATGTACAGACAACATATGAACCGATTCCAGAACCTGTTCAACACCAAAGACAGGTAGTTGTAAAACAAAATCCACATATCACAGAACCAATAAATGATTATGTTCCTCAAAGAAACATAGTTCAACAAAAATCAAAACCACAAATTACAGTAATTCCAGAAGATAATGAGTTAAAATCATTATTTGTTCAAGCAAAAAAACATGCTTTTGCTCATAATCCAGCAAAAGCAATGGACATGTTTCATAGAGCATTGTTAAGAGCTCAGCAAATTAATGATGGCGAATCTCAGTCTAAAATTTGTTTAGAAATGGGGAAAATATATGATGATAATAATTATGTAGTTCAAGCATTAAATAGTTATAATCGTTCTTTAAAATCAACAACTGATAATTATATCAAGACAGAAGCTCATTATTCAATGGCTCAGATTTATGATGAAGTAAATCAAATAGAACCTGCATTAAACCATTATATGACTTCAATTTCTTATGCTGGTGCAAATGATAATCTTGTTGTTCAATCTACTTCTTTAACAAGAATTGCAAATATTTTCTCTGATAAATATGATAAAAAAGCATTTGAATTTTATGATGAAGCAAATGTTTTAGTTTCTCAAACAGATGATTCTAAAGCAAAAGGCTTTGTTTATAGTAATACTGCTAGTGCTTGTTCAAGTTTTAATATCCCAACAAAAGCATTACAATATTATGCTGATGCAGTTAAACATTATACTGATGCTAATTCAAAAGAAAATATAGCAGAAAATTATAAAGCTGCAGCAGAGTTAATGATTGATTATAAGCATTTTAAGAAAGCTAAAGTTTTATTAAATAAAGCTTTAATTCATGCAAATAAAATAAAAGATATAAAACTTATTGATGAAATTCAAAATTTAATGGAAGAAATAAATGTTTAGCCAGCTCCTAAGAAGCTGCTATAAGCAGTTTGTAAGTTTGATACAATAAGTTCTAAATTTCCAAATTTCTTTTCTAAGTTTTCTCTATAGTGTGCAAGTTCTCTATTTGCATCAGAGATTTTATCACTTAATTTTTGAATATTTTTATTAAGTGTTTTTTCCATTGTTGAGATATAACCTGAAGTAGTAAGAGTTCCGTCAATAAGTTTCCCTACAGTAAGGAAAACCCCAGGATTAGTTGCCGTTCCAGCAAGTAATTGTTTAACAGCGTCAGAATCTTTTTCTAAAGCGCTCATAAATGTGTCTTTATCTATTAATAAATTAGTAACATCAGTTGATATGCTATCTTGAGCTTCACCAGTTGAAATACCTATTGCTGCAAGATTTCTGAATACTGTGGTTCCACCAAGAGTTTGTGTCATTATACGCTTGATAGAATTTTTTAACATTTTAAGTAATGGTTCACTTGATAGAGATCCATCATCGCTTACTTCTTTTTCTAATTCTGTCATTAATGCATTATATGATTCAATAATTTCTGCAACAGCATTATAAATATTTTCATCATCTTGTTCTACTGTAACAGTAGTTACTTCACCATTAGATAAACCTTTAAGGTTAAGTGTAAGTCCTTTAATTTTTGAAATATCACTAGTAATAACATTAGAAGTTGAAGTTACCATCGTTCCATTAATTCTAACTATGGCATTTTTTCCAAGAGTTTGAACATCTGTTACTAACGTTTCTTTACCATTATCTACTTTGGTAAAGCCCATAATCTCTGTAAAATTGCTAGTTCCAGCTTCAATGTTTATTAAAGATTCTCCTGTCAATGTAGATTGTAATACAAGAGTTCCTGATAATGTATCCCAATAAGCTGTTGCATATGATTTATCTGAACTATTAATTTGTTTTATTAAATCATTTAATGTTGTTGTTGCGTCGATAGTAAATTCTGCATCACCAATAGTAAATGTACCAGCAGTAATATTTCCTGCTTTAAATAAACCAGCTCCTGTTACAAGAGAATTAACATTAACTTTGTATAATGCACGAGAACCAGATACTCTAGAACCTGATTCTTGAGCTAAGTTTGCAATAGTCGCAAAGTTTGTTGTATCATTTGAAGCTCCAATAACAATAGAATGGTCTCCATCTACTTCAATAGCTATAATACCAGTATTCTGAGCTGTAGTTGGATTTATTACAATATTTCCATCTTTATCTAAGAAACCAGCTCTTACAGTTGCTCCTGTTCTATTACCTACTTCAGATACTATTCTTGTAAATAAATCACTGAATTTATCTGTAGAATTTACTGCAATTTCTGTTTTAACACCATCTATATATATACTGAATTTCCCATCTGTTACATTGACAGTGTCAAGAGTTGTATTTCCATCAGCAAAGTTTGCAACAGATAATATAACTTCTTCGTCATAAGTAATTGAAGAATTACTTGATGCATATGTATATAGATTTCCTAAAGTTAGACCTAGAGTATCAAAAATACCTGAAGTTCCACCTGTAAAGTTTAATCCGTATACACTGTTATCTATTTTGATAACACCATTATCTAATATTGCATGAATACCTTCATCTTCTAATTTTTCAAGGAATGATCCAATAGTATCAGTTGCAGAAATATTAACGATGTGTTGTACAGTATCAGTACCTGTTCCAGTTTCAAATATTAATGAGCCTACTGCAGTTTTACCATTTTTATCTAAAGATGTAAGTAGCATATCTTCAGTTAGTAATCCTGAAGTAACTCCGGTATCCCAATAAGTGATATTAGAATTATAATCACCTTGTTCAATTACTTTCAATCCAAGTTTAGTTACAACATCACTTGTACCATCAGTTAATACTGTATCACCTTCTGAATATATGTAGATAGATGTATCTCCAGTTGTTGCATCTGTTAAAATAGAACCATTCATTCCATATACTTTGATTGCATTGAATAATTGACCAATAGTCGTATTTTCATCTATTTCAATATTATTAGCAGCAATACTTCCATCTTTAAGAATGTTTAAGGTTCCATTAGCTACTCCTAAATCAGATAACTTTGTATCAGTAGTGATTTTTTCAGTTGTACTAAATGTTAATGGGTCAGAAACATATCCAGTATCTTTTTCTGTATAAGTTCCACCTTGTACTAAATAAGAACCTAGTGCGCCTCCTAATGTGAAAGTATGTTCGTTATTATCAAATGTAATTTTGCCTGTAGCATCAATAGTTGTATTAATACCATAAGTTGCTAATGTGTCCATAATGTCTTGCATTGTATCAGTACCAATGAAGTTAAATGAATAAGGAGTTGAACCATCTATAATTAGTCTTATAACCCCACCATCAGCAAATCCCATGGATTCTATAGTATCAGTTGCGCTTAACGCATGAGAGTATTTGAGTTCTTCAGAAGTGTTAGTTACAACAGGAACATCTACCATTAGAGGATCTGTTGTAATATATCCTTTGTCAGAGTTAACATATCCTGCAGTTCCGTTAGTTAAGAATTTACCTAAATCTCCAGAGAATACAAATGAATGTTCTGTGCTAACAGCTGTAAATGCACCATTAGTATTGTTTACAGAAGCATTAATTCCCAATGCTTGTAAAGAATTAATAATATCTTGAACTGTATCAGTTGCACCAAAAGAAATACTAGTTGGAGTTGTTCCATCAAGAAGAATATTTAAATCTGCTCCATCTTTGAATCCCATTTGAGCAAGAGTTGTTCCAGTTGATAAATTAACTTCTGTTTTAGTCCAATTATCAAGTCTAAATTTAGATATCATGTTAGATGAACCATCAGTAAGGCTATATCCATCATTTGATGAAATTGTAATTTTACCTGATGCATCTAATCCCATGTTAAATCCATATGACAATAAAGCTGCTTTTGTTTGTTGTATTGTCATTTCATTATTTATATCAATAGAATCAATAACATTTCCATCTTTGTCTAAAACAAATACTTGTCCTGAATCGATGCCGATATCTTTAAGTTTAGAATTGTTTGTTATCGTTGTTGTTAACTCAAATGTAAGATCTGCAGATTGATATTTATTATCAAAATTATTATATGTTGGTGCATTTCCTTGTAGTGCTCTTCCAACATTTCCAGATAAAATGAAGGTTTTATCTTCACATATTGCAGAGAAAACACCAGTTCCACTTATTGTAGCATTGATTCCTAAATTTGCTAGATCATCAATAACAGCTTGAACCGTATCATCTGATTTATAATCTAAATTAATAATTTGTCCATTATTAAGTGTAATTCTAAGAATACCATCTTGTTTTACACCTAAAAGATCTTCAATAGTAGTATCTGCTTTAAGTGTTGTTGTTGAAGTATTAAATTTAAGTGTTTCAGAACTTGTAAATCCAATGTCTTTATCAACATACCCTGTTGATCCGTTTGTTAAATATTGTCCGAGATCCCCAGCAAACATAAATGAATGAGAATTACTTGTAGCAGAGAATTTACCATTAGAATCTATAGATGCTGTAATTCCAAAAGCTGATAAAGAGTTAATAATATCTTGAACAGTACTATTTGCTCCAAAAGAAAGTGCTAATGTACTTTCACCATCTAATATAAGGCTTAATGTTTCTCCATTAGCAAATCCCATTTGTGCAAGTGTTGTTCCTGAAGTTAATTTTGTTGTTGTAGAAGCCCAATTATTAAGTTTAAGTCCAGATACAAAATTTGAAGATCCATCAGTTATTTTATTTTCTCCATTTGACTGGATTGTAACTTTCTTATTAGTTGTATCAATAGACATGTTAAAACCATAAGCAGAAAGAGTTGAAGCAATTTCACCTAAGGTTCTTTTATTATCAATATCAATATTATTAATTAGTTGTCCATTTCCATCAACAATTTGTATTGTACCAGAGTTAATACCAAGACTTTCTAACGTTGTAGTACTTGATAATGCTGGATTAGTTGTACTGTTAAGATTACTAGACTCATATCCATCATTTGTATATGTAACAGTTCCAGATGCTCCTAATAAACTTCTTCCAATATCTCCAAATATTGACACTTCATCATCTGATGTAAATGAGAATACTCCAGTTGAACTTACATTTGCGTTAATTCCATATTGTGCAAGATCAGATATTATATCACTAATTGTTGCATCTGCACCATAGCTTAATGTTACTTGAGTTCCATTAACTAATAAATTTAATGTTCCAGTTGACTCAGACCCAATTAAGTCTCCAACACGTGTTGCATTTGATATTGCAACATTGTTCTTCTTATAGTAAATCTTTTCAGCAGAAGTATGAGTTTCATATACAGCAGATTCTGATGGAGAATCACCCATTAGACTTAATCCAAGTCTACCCCCAACACTAATGTTCTGAGATGTTTCTGAACGAACTTTCAATACAGAATCATCAAATGTAGCAGTTATTCCTGTAATTGTGTTTAGATAATCAACAACATCTTGAACTGTAGCATTAGCAGCAAAAGTTTTTTCTGTTCTTGTACCATCTAGTGTAATAGATATAGTTCTATCTGACTCAGTAGTTAAACCCATTTTGCTAAGTGTTGTTGTGTTATATATAAATCTATCAATAGTTGGATTGCTACCTAATAAATTAGGGATTAGAGGTGCAATTTGTCCAGATGTTATACCATATATACCTTCTCCAGTTCCATTTCCAATTGCACCAGGATCACTAGAGAATATTTCTTTATTATATGCGTTATTGGAGAAAGTCGTACTTCCACTATTTAATCCAAGAAATCCTCCGATTATAAGGTTACTAGTACTTACAATTGTTTGTGATGAATTGTTTGCATAACTATTTGTAATACTACCATTGTTATTTATACCTGCAAATCCTCCGATATAAGCAGGGTGACTTGTATCAGATCCAGCCATTGCAGAGTTTATTGTTAGTGTTGTATAACTATTAGTTATAGTTCCTCTATTTTCTCCAACAAATCCACCTATAGCTTGGTTTGGTCCTTGTGAGAAAAATGCTACATTACTACCTGTTGAAAATGAATTTGAAATAGTGTTTCCAGCAAATAAACCAACTAATCCTCCAACTCTAAGAATTTGTCCAGTGCCAGTAGAACCCATAATCATAGTGTCACTATAAGAATTATTAATATTAGTTGTTCCTGCTGCGTATCCTATTAAACCTCCAAGATATACATTTTGTGCAATTGAGCTAAGAGAATAACTTCCTGTAGCAGCAGTATTTACAAAACAATTTTCTACTGTAGTATTATTTGCATATCCAATTAATCCTCCAATGTATGATGTCCCACCACTAGAAATATTTTGGTTTATTGTTGCATTAATTAATCCAACATCTTGTATAGTTGCACCATTAGTATATCCAAATAAACCTGCATATTTTGTGCCACTACTTGCTGTATTATTATAACTTATATCATTAATAGTATATCCATTACCTAAGAATGTTCCTTTAAAAGCATGTGAAGAACTGTCTCCAATAGGAGTGAAGGTAGTAGATGACATATTAATGTTATTAGTTAGAATAAATGTAACTCCAGAAGTATTTGCTCCACCATTTACTAAAGATGCTAATTTAGTTATATCTGAAGCATCTGAGATATAGTATGTTGACCCAGATGTAAATGATGATACAGATGAAACTCTTTGTGCCCCTTCTGGGATTAATTGGTCAGAAACTTTTCCAATAAATTTGGTGTTACTTTCTTCGAATTTAGCAACAGAACCTGTAATTTGTTTACCTGATACGATAGATTCAGTTTTCATACCAATGGCAGTAGGTAATGATCCTGTTACATATCCATCATAAATAGTTATAATTCCATTTGCAACTTCAGCATAAACTTTTCCAGTTGTTCCATAATGAGTATTCATTGCTGAATTTATTTGAGCTAACCAAGTATTAATAGTACCAGTTCCACTTGTTCCATCAGTAGAGCTTGCTTTAATCATATTTCCATAAGTATCATAAATAGCATAATCTCTTCTATCAACAGCAACACCTAAAGAATTTGAACCAGTACCACCAATAGAAGTTGTTCCATCAATCAAGAATGATTGAGTCATAGTAATAGGGTTATTACTTGACATAGATGTTCTTTTACTTGTTGCAGTTAATTGGAGTGCTGTTGTTGCTGTTCCAGATAAAGAAACTCCTTCAATAGTAATTTGACCATTTTCATCAATAGTCATTGTACCACCTGCAGTTTGAATATCATTTCTAATAGTAGATAATGTAGTTGTACTATTATAAGTTTTAGCAGAACCACCGTTTATAGATAATGTATAATTAGATGTTGCACCAGTAATAGAACCTAAAGTTGAAGACATTGTTATAGGATTTGTGATTGAAGGTGCAAGAGCCGATGAACTTGTTGAAGAAGTTGAATTTATAAATGTTAAATTACCACTTGTAACAGTAGATCCAGTAGTAGTTGCTTCAAGTTTCATTGTAGGAACAGCAGTTCCTCCTAATGTTACTCCTTCAATATTAATAATTCCGTTTTCAATTTTAGCAGTTCCACCAGCTGCTTGGATATCGGTGAAAATTGTGCTAAGTTTTGTTGTATTTGCATAAGTTTTAGTTGTACCATTTATAATTAATGTTTGGTTTCCTGTAGCGCCTAAATCTTTTAAAGTATTATCAGCAGTAACAATGTTTTCAACACCTCCAACCGTAATAGGATTATTACTGCTCATAGATGTTCCTTGTCCAACAGAAGCAAGTCCTAAGGCTGAAACAATCGTTCCAGATAATGTTACTCCTTCAATACTTATCGTATTATCATCATTGATTTTAAAAGTCCCACCTTTTGCTGTTATTGCATTTGATATTGATTGTAAAGTAGAACTTTGTGTTAAATTGGTTAATGTTCCATCAACATATAATGTATAACTGTTTGTAGAACCAGTGATATCTCCAATTCTAGTTGTGAGAGCAATATCGTTGTCTGTTGTTTCTGATACTGAGCCTGTACTAGTTGAAGAAGAATTTGTTACAACTTTAATTGCTCCAGATGTGACTGCTGTTCCTTGTGTAGTTGCTTCAAATCCTAGTAATCCAGGTAATGTACCTCCAAGTGTAACTCCTGAAACGCTCATAATGCCATCTTTAAATTCAACTTTACCACCTGCATTAGTAATATCTGTGATAATTGTATTTAATGTAGTTGTAGTATTGTATGTTTTAGCAGTTCCACCATCAATAGTTAAAGTTTGGTTTCCTGTAGCTCCTAATTTATCAAGAGTTGTAGCAGTAGTTGCAGCTTCCTGATGAGTAACTGTTGATTGTGTCATTCCTAAAGCATTTGCTACATCTCCAGTTATATAACCATCTTCAATAGTAATTTGGTGTGTTGATTCATCAAATGAAGCATTTAAACCTTGTCCTTTTAATTTATTAATAAATCCTTCGATAGTTAATCCAGCATTATTGTTAATAGTTCCTGTTATAGCAGTACCATCAGACTTATAAGCAGTATAAGTCATTGTATTTGTAATGCCTAATGTTGATAATAATGTTGATGAATTTGCTTTATATGTAACATTATGAGGATCACTAGTAAGCTTAGTTCCTTCTTGGTTAACTTCAAGACCTAGTCTATCAAGGATTGTCCCACTAATAGAATTACCATTAGTTTTAATAGTAATAACTCCTTGATTATCCATAGTCATTTCTAAACCAGCTGCAGTTAAAGTATCTTTAATACTTTGAAGAGTTGAAGTATCAGCAATTTGAGTTGTAGCACCATTTAGAATTAAAGTACTATTTCCAGTAATGCCTAAATCTGTTAGTTTCGTTGTTAAATCAGCAACATGCCCTAGTTGGAATGTAAGATTATTACTTTGCATAATCGTACGTTCAATTACTTCTCCAAGATTTAAAGCATCTTTAATATTGCTTCCACCTGCAACAGATTCAATGATAGCTCCTCTTATTGTAATGTTGCCTTTATCATCTATAGTTGCTTCTTCAGCATTAACAGCTGCTCCTTTTAAATAATCAAGAAATTGTCCTAATGTATTAATAGTTGTAGCACTAGCAGCTCCATCTTTTTTAATTGTATAGTTATTGCCAGTTTTAGTAATTATATGATTTACTCCTTCAATACTAACATTACCTGCAGTAACGCCTAATTTATATAGTTCAGAATCTCTTGTTGCATATACCAAAGATCCTGAAGTTGCACCTTGGATTGTAGTATCTTGAAGTTTTAATGCAGCTTTTAATCCAGTAGCTCCATCATCGATTTTGTCTAAAGCTGTATTTACAGTAAATGTACTATCACTTTGATCAAAAGTAGATGTTACGCCGATGTCTGCAAATTTTTCAATTAAATCTTGAATAGTGTCTTTTTCGTTTATGCTGAAAGATAAGGAATTAACTGTAATAGTCCCAGCTTTAACACCTAGTGTTCCTAGCTCAGTATCAAATTGTGCGTATTTTGTTTCAATTTGTTTATAACCACTATTTGCTTTAGTTGCAGTTGCTAATTGGTCTACAATAACATCATAACTTTGTCTTGCAGCTTCTGTTGTTGCTGTTGCAGTTACAATATTTGTGTTAGAGGATATCGCAAGGTTTTGAAGGAATAAGTCCATTGAAGGTATTCCAAATTGCGAATCTGTAATTTTTTGTAATGCTGTTTGGAAACTTGTGAAGTAAGATCTAATATTATTTACAACACTAAGTAAGTCTTGTTGAACTTTTTGTTCATTTTGCAAACTTGTAATAGTTGTTTGCTTAACAGAAACTAAAGCTTCAACCCAAGAACTTGTATCTAACCCTGATGCTAACCCGTTAAAAGTTATGGTCGCCATCTATTTACCTCCTTTCTTAAGGAAGTATTTAAATGATACCAATATCCATAAATTCTGTTTTCCTTGGCTAAATTTATAGCCTAAAACGCGTTTACTCAAACGAATAGCTCCGTTTATCTCTAATCATCCTGATAGTTGCATGCTATATATATTATATACCATGTGTGTAATTTTTACAACCTTTGTTTGGTATCATAATAAAATATCTTTACATATTTGTAATAATAATTTTCCTCTATTTGCTTGATGTGAAAAATTGAATATTTGTTTACAATTTACTCTGTATTAGGGAAGTTATAACTCGGGATTCCCATAGGAGATTTGTATGGCAAGAAAATCAAACGTTAAAAGAGTTGAACCACAAAAAGCAAATTTAAAAGTTGTACAAGAAAATACGGTAAAAACAACTTCTTATAACGATATTAACCTTAAAAAATGGAAAGAGTATGATCATGTAAAAACAGATACTCTTTGGGAATTTTCATCTCGTCTTAAACAAGGTGGCCATACAAACGAATATCATGGGAATTTTATTCCACAAATAGCTCAACAATTGTATGAAAGATATACAAAAAAGAATGATATAGTTTTGGATTTATTTTTTGGTTCAGGAACTTCTGGTATAGAAGCTATCAATATGGAAAGGCGTTGTATAGGGGTAGAATTAAAAGAAGAATTAGCAGAAAAAGTTTCTGAAAAATTCACTCCGAAACAGCTAGTTACAGATGTAAATATAATTAGTGCTGATTCAGCAAGTGAATTAGCAAAAGAAAAAGTTCAGGCAAGGCTTGATATAATGGGTCGAGAAAAAGCTCAATTATTAATTCTTCACCCACCTTATGATGATATTATTAAATTTTCAGATAGAGAAGAAGATTTATCTAATTGTGGTTCAACGGAAAAATTTTATGAATTATTTCAAAAAGTGGCAAAAAATGGTTACGATTTATTAGAAGATGGTCGTTTTGCAGCTTTAATTATTGGAGATAAGTATGCTGATTCTCAGATAATTTCATTAGGTTTTGAGTGTCAAGAACGAATGAAACAATTAGGTTTTATCCATAAAGCAACTATTGTTAAAGATATGCAAGGTAATGAAAGGGCAAAGGGTAAAACTGCAAATTTGTGGCGATATAGAGCATTAGCAATGGGATTTAATATCTTTAAACATGAATATATTATGATATTTCAAAAGAATGAAAAGCTAATGAAAAAGCATTTAAAGGCATTATAATTCATCTAATATAAAATTCATTAATTTTCTGAAAATTATAGATGTTTTATCTTTTATTTTGCTATTAGATTTCGGTTTTACTTTATTTAAAACAATTTGGTTGTTATCAATAAAATATTGTCTAGCTTCTAATGTTTTAGGGTACATGTTTTTAATTTTATTGTCTAATGTTTTATTAATAGAATTTATGTAATTATCGCATTTAAGGTTATACAAATTATTAATATAATTAGATTTTAATCTTTTATTTTTATATGTATTTTTAGCTTGGTTTTCTGCAATCATTCCAATAGTAGGATTATTAATACAATTAAATAAATGTTTTTTTGCTTCATAAATAGTTGATTTTTTAGTAGTTGTTTCGCTATATAATGTTTTGATAAGTTTTCTACTTTGATTTAAATAATTTGCTTTTAAGTTTGACAATGTCATTAAATACTCCTTTATAAATATTAAATCTTGTGAAAATAAAATTTGCTAAAAAATAAAAAGAGTTCTGATTATTTTTCAGAACTCTTCAACTAATTAAATAATTAAATTTATTTTTCGTCTAAAGCAGCAACGCCTGGTAAAACTTTACCTTCGATGAATTCTAAAGAAGCACCACCACCAGTAGAAACGTGAGTGAAGTCTTCAGCTTTGCAGAATTTTTTAGCTGCAGAAACAGAGTCACCACCCCCGATAACAGAAGTAGCCCCATTTTTAGTAGCTTCAACAATCGCTTCAAGAACTGCTTTAGTACCTTCAGCGAATTTAGGGTTTTCGAAAGCCCCAACAGGTCCGTTCATAAGAATAGTTTTTGAAGATTTTAAAACTTCAGCAAATGCTTTTCTAGACTCAGGACCAGCATCAACGCCTTCAAATCCATCAGGTATTTCGTTGATAGCAACAAATTTATTAGTTCCGTTTCCAGAGAAATCATCAGTTACAAGAACATCTGTTGCCATAACAATTTTAACACCTTTATCAGCAGCTTTCTTTTCGATAGCTTTAGCAACTTCTAATTGGTCATCTTCGCAAATAGAGTTACCGATTTTACCACCGTTAGCTTTAACGAATGTGTAAGCCATACCACCACCGATGATTAGGTTATCAACTTTATCAATTAAGTTTTCTAAAACACCGATTTTAGAAGAAACTTTCGCACCACCAACAACAGCTGTAAATGGTCTAGTAGGATTATTAAGAGCTTGAGATAAGCATCTTAATTCTTTTTCCATTAAAAGACCAGAAACTGCAGGTTTAACTAATTTAGCAACTTTAGCAGTAGAAGTGTGATTTCTGTGAGCTGCACCGAAAGCATCGTTAACATAGAAATCACCAAGTTTTGCTAATTCTTCAGCAAAAGTCATATCATCATCTTTAGCTTCTTCAGCTTTATAGTAACGAATATTTTCTAATAAAGCAATTTGACCATCTTGTAATTTTTCAACAAATGGAGCAGCTTCTTCAACTGAAGGAATGAAAACGATTTCTTCACCAAAAACTTTTGCCATATATTTAGCAACAGGTTCAAGTGAAAATTCAGGTTTTCTTTCTCCTTTTGGTCTTCCTAAGTGAGCCATAAGAATAATTTTAGCTCCTTTTTCTTTCAAGTAATTTACAGTTGGAACAATTGCTTGAATACGAGTATCATCTGTAACATTTTTGTTTTCATCTAAAGGTACATTAATATCAACTCTGATAAGAGCTCTTTTACCTTTAATGTCGCCTAAATCTTTGATTGATTTTTTCATAATGTGCGTTCCCTTTCTTAACAGTACGAACATCAGAATTATATAAAAAACAATGGGTAAATACAAGAAATAATTAAAATAAAATTCTTTACACTTGACAATTGAGTTTGATAGAATATTATTAAATAGTAACTCAAAATATTGGGGCGTCGCCAAGTGGTAAGGCAGCTGGTTTTGGTCCAGCCATCTCGGAGGTTCGAATCCTTCCGCCCCAGATTTAAAAGACTTTCGAAAGAAAGTCTTTTTTAGTATTAAAGAAAAAATATAAAGGGAAGGTTTCGAACCGGAGCAGGAGGTTCGAATCGCGCGAGGGAGCTGAGGCTGAAGAGTTTTGCGAGAGATGAAATCTTGAAGCATAACTCGTAATGCCGTTAAACGCGACCGAGCAAGAGCTTCCACCCCAGATTAAAAAGACTTTCTTTCGAAAGTCTTTTTGTATTTATATTATTTTATATTATTTTATATTATTTTATATTTTTATTTATTTTTTTAATGTTATTTTATCGGGCTCTTCAACCCCAATATGATTTAATAAATCTGCAGTAAATTCTTTTAGTGATTTATCTTTTCCACAAGTACAATTAGATTTTCCATTACAACTAAATGCTTCTTCTTGAAGTTCTCTATCTACTGATTTTAAAGATGTCCATGATAAAAAACCTGTACGAACTTTTGTTTTTGCTAATTCTTTAGGAAGATTATTATCTTTTTTTAGGAAGTAATCAAATGTGCTTGGAAGTTTAGAAGATTTTTTCATTTTGTTTTCAAGTTTTTCAAAATATGTTCCAATTGTTTCAAGGTATGCTTTTTTCCCGGGACAAATTTTAGCATATTCTAGTTTATCTAAAATTTGTTTAGGAGTTGCTTTAAAATTTTGTTTATAGTTGTAGTTGTTATTTGAATTATTTATTTGATTATTAATTATCATATTATATCCCTTTTTAGTTATTATTATTTGAGTATATATCCTAATATGTTTATATAATATATTGCTAAAATAATTTTTGCTATTAAAAAGGCTCATTTTATTGAGCCTTTTTTTATAAATTATTCATAATATCTTGAGTAATAAGTTCTTTTGTTAAGTGATATCTTTGATAAAGTTCCTTAAGTGGAACTCTGTCTGTAAATTCTTTTTTAGCTCCAAAGTTCAGAACTTTCATATCAGAATTGGAGTAAAATCTTGAGATTTTTTCACCAAAACCTCCATCAAGACAACCGTCTTCTAAAGTTATTACAAGTTTATGATTTTGTTTAAGTTCATTCAATAGTTTTTCATCAACACCTGTTAAATAGCAAGGATTGATTAAGGTTGCGTTTATACCTTGTTTTTTTAGTTCTTTTTTTACTTCTTGTCCTAAGCTAAAGAAATTTCCAGCTGCTATTATTGCTACTTTATCGCCTTTTTCAATTACTTTGAATTTATTTAAAATAGAATAATCAGTTTTATCTTTTATTCCTGTTGAAACTAAATCACCGGTAGGGACTCTTATTGCAACAGGATATTTTGTTTGATTAACAGACCAATCAAGCATTGATAAATATTCTTCTTTATTAGTTGGTGATAAATAAACAATGTTTGGGATATTGCTTATTAACGGAATGTCAAAAATCCCTAAATGTGTCATATCAGTGTCAGTTATTCCAGCTCTATAAACAAGAATTGTTGCAGGTGAATTATTCAATGCTAAATCTTGAGATAGTTGATCGTATGCTCTTTGAATAAATGAGCTTGCAACGCAAAGGATAGGTTTTCCTCCATTTGTTGCAATTCCTGATGCGTAGGCTACTGAATGTTGTTCTGCAATTCCTACATCTACATATCTGTCTCCTAATTTACCCCTAAATTCTGGTGTAAAATTAAAACTTCCTGGAGTTGCAGGGTTGATTGCAATTATTGATTTATTTTTAAGAATATAATCTGTTGTAATTGAGTTATACGTTTCTTTGTTGTCTGTTTTTTTCTTATCCATAAATCCTGCTAATTGCCAGTGGTACATTTCTTTGTTTTCTTCTGCAGGTTTGTAGCCTTTACCTTTTAGAGTATGAATATGAACAACTGTTGGTTTATTTGTATCTTTAACCTTTTGGAACGCTTTTATTAATTCATTAATATTATTGCCTTCTTCGACATAATAGTAATCATATCCAAGAGCTTTGAATATATTATTTTGAGCTTGTCCTTTTGTTGCTCTAAGTTCTCTTAGGTTTTTATAAAGTCCACCTTGATTTTCAGCGATAGACATTTCATTATCGTTTACAATTATTATAAAATTACTATTTAAAACAGCTGCATTATTAAGTCCTTCGTATGCTTCTCCACCAGATAGAGAACCATCTCCAATAAGTGCGATTACATTATATTTATCACCTTTTATATCTCTAGCTTTTGCCATGCCTGTTGCAAGACTAATAGATGTAGAAGTATGACCTAAAATAAAATGGTCGTGTTTACTTTCTTTGGGGTTTGAATAACCTGAGATTTCTGGGTGATTGATAGGATCAGTAAAACCATCTTTTCTTCCTGTAAGCATTTTGTGTGGGTATGTTTGGTGTGAAACATCAAACACAAATTTATCTTGTGGAGAATTAAATACATAGTGCATAGCAATAGTTGCTTCTACTATTCCTAAATCTGGTCCTAAATGACCACCAACTTTGTTAACTCTATTTAGTATTCCATCTCTAATATCTTGAGCTAGTGATTCCATTTGTTTATTTGATAGTTTTTTTAAATCCTGTGGCGAATTTATTTTATCAAGTGTATTTGCAAAGCTACATTGCGCAAACATTAATGTTATTAATATCGCAAAAATCTTTTTAAGCATTTTTTAAACCCTCTCTATATATTTGATAATTACCTAAATCTCTAAAGTTCCAATTAATATTTCTTTTAACTATTTTAGCAGGGTTTCCGGCAATTACAACATTTGTTTCATCGAATTTTTTAGTAACAATTGACCCCCAGCCTACGATACTGTCTGCTGAAATTTTTGTATTTTTGCTTATTTTAACATCTTTTCCAACCCAAACATGGTTTCCAATTTCAATACTTTCACTAAAGTTTAGAGGGTTTCCTTCTAAATCTGTTACTGTGTGAACATCAGTACACCAAACATCAATTCCCCAAGAGAACATACAGTCATTTCCAATAGAAATTGAGGTGTTGCTATCTTGTAAAAATAATCTGACCCCACAAAATATAGTGTTATCTCCTATATCTATTTTGCAGTTATTAGCATAACGGTTAACCCCTGGGTCTATTGTATCTTCTGGAGGATTTCCAACATTAATCATTAATCCAGTAAGTCCTATTGATTCATTTACAGGGAATAATAATTTTCCAAGATTTATTGAGTTGTTGTTTCCAAAAACATAAATATTTAAACCCTTTAATTTATCAAACTTTTCTTCGCTGTCTGTTTTAATTCTTACAGTATTGTTTTCTCCTGTTAAATGAATAAATTCTACGTTATTTTTAATAACTTCCTCGTTGTTTGCTAATTCTAAAATAATTTTATTTGTCATACTATTCTCCTTTATAAAAAAAATTATAAAACTTGATAGTTACTCTCAGTCAAGCGTATTGACAAATTGGTATTTTGGTATAATAATACCAAAATAGAAAGAGGTTAGTTATGATAAATATTTCAGAAGCAACAGCAATAGGGTTACATGTTGCAATATATATAGCAAATAGAAAAGGTCAGATAGTTCCTTTGAAAGAAATGGCAAATGTTTTTTCAGTATCAGAAAATCATTTGTCAAAAGTTCTTCAAAGGCTGGTAAAAAGTGGGATAATTTCGTCTGTAAAGGGCCCAAAAGGTGGGTTTAGTATTATTGATGGAAAAGAAAATTCTACGTTGATGGATATATATGAGTCTATAGAGGGAGAATATATCCAAAAAGATTGCCTATTTGCCTCACGACATTTTACTTCGTGTTGCTGTATTATGAAACCGTTAATATCTTCAATAAATAATACGTTTGAAGATTTTATGAATAATAATCATATTAATGATTTAAAGTTATAGGAGAAAATTTATATGAACATGTTTTGTTTTCAATGTGAGCAGACAGCTCATGGTAAGGGTTGTATGGTTCAAGGTGTATGTGGAAAAAAGGCTGATACTGCAAATTTACAAGATGAATTGACTAGTTCATTAATAGAAATGGCAAATTGTGCAGAGAAAAATGGTGTTCATACTGAAATTTTGATAAATGGTTTATTTACAACAATTACAAATGTTAATTTTGATGATGAATCTATCCAAAAGTTTACAGAAAAAGTAAAACGCCATATTAATTGTGATTCAAATTTTGATATAAAAGCAGTATGGGACTGTGATGAAGATGTGAGAAGTTTAAAATCATTGATATTGTTTGGTTTAAAAGGAATGGCTGCGTATGCTCATCATGCCAGAGTTTTAGGATATAAAGATACTGATGTGGATAATTTCTTTTATGAGGGTTTGCAAGCAATATCTAAAAATTATTCCATAGATGAATTGTTGCCTTTAGTATTAAAGACAGGTGAAATCAATTTAAAATGTATGGAACTTTTGGATAAGGCTAATACAGAAACTTACGGAAATCCTGAACCAAGAAAAGTTACAACAAATATTAAAAAAGGACCTTTTATTATTGTGACAGGTCATGATTTAAAAGATTTGGAATTATTATTAGAACAAACTAAAGATAAGGGTATAAATATTTATACTCATGGTGAAATGTTACCTTGTCATAGTTATCCAAAATTAAATAAATATCCACATTTGAAAGGAAATTTTGGTACAGCATGGCAAAATCAACAAAAAGAATTCGCAGATGTTCCTGCTCCAATTCTGTTTACAACAAATTGTATCATGCCTGTAAAAGATAGTTATAAAGATAGAGTATTTACAACATCTGTAGTTGGTTATCCTGAAATGGTACATATAGGAGATGATAAAGACTTTACTCCTGTAATAGAAAAAGCATTAGAGCTTGGTGGATATACAGAAGATAAAAAAATGACAGGTATTAATGGGGGACATGTTTTAACTGTTGGTTTCGGGCATAATACAGTTTTATCAGTCGCTGATAAAGTTATAGAATCAGTTAAATCAGGAGATATAAAACATATTTTCTTAGTAGGTGGTTGTGATGGTGCAAGACCGGGGAGAAATTATTATACTGATTTTGTAAAACTAACTCCAAAAGATACATTAGTATTAACATTAGCTTGTGGTAAATATCGTTTTAATGATTTGGATTTAGGAGAAATAAATGGGATTCCAAGATTATTAGATATGGGACAATGTAATGATGCATATTCAGCAATAAAAGTTGCTGTTGAATTATCAAAAGCATTTAATTGTTCAGTAAACGAATTACCATTATCTCTTGTATTATCTTGGTATGAGCAAAAGGCTGTTTGTATATTGTTGACTCTTTTATATTTAGGAATAGAAAATATACGTTTAGGTCCAACATTACCTGCATTTGTTTCAGAAAATGTCTTGAATATTTTAGTTGATAAATATAAAATAAAACCAATAACAACAGCCGAAGCTGATATAAAGGAAATATTAGGAAATGATAGGAATAATTAATTTAACAGATATAGAATATCAAGATAATATAAATAAGAAATTAGTATTTGATAATGAGCAGAGTTCTTTAACTCTGCTCTCATTTAGAGCAGGCGTTGAGCGTAGCTTGCATTGTGATGAAAAAGATGAGGTTGCTCAGATAATAGAGGGCGTTGCAGATATAACAGTAGGAGATGATGTTTATCGCCTAAAAGCTGGTGAGATGATTGTAATGCCTGCTAGGGTTTTGCATGGCCTGAAGGCTATTGAAGATACAAAAATGTTATTACTTCGTCCTAAACATACTCATAACTAGCAAAAAATATTTTGAGATGTTTTATATTCAACATAGTAAATACTTATGGAGAATATAATGGATATTAAGAATACAACAAGCCCAAATTTTGTAGGTTTTAAAAAGATTGTTGGGACTCCAAATCAAATTGCGCGAATTCGTCAAGATATTCCTGATAAATATTTGACTTTAGCAGTAAAGAAGAAACCTTATAAGACTGCATTATATTTATTTTCAGGGAAACATTTTAATAAGTTAATAAAAGTAATAAAGAAAAATTCTAACTTTTTTGAAATTCGTCATAATGTTGAAAAGTTTATGCAAGAGGAACCAAAGAAACTTTCATATGAAAAGGCAGCAAAGAAATTAGAAAAAGGGAAATTATAATATTTTTCTAAGGTTTTCTACTAAGTTGTTTGCTATATGAGCTCGATTACAAGGATCTCCAATAGCTAAGTTATTAATGTCTTGTTCAAAGTTTTTAGGTAGTATTTTGCAATTGCTTTTTGCAAATTCAACTAGTCTTTTCTCTCCAGGGTGTAAAATTTTGTTTTTTGCAAAAATAATATCAAAATAACTAGCAATAAATGCAGATGATCTATGGTTAACACTTATCCAATCTTTTCTTTCAATCGCAGATTCTATTTGTTCATAGTATGAAAACATAACATCTTTTAAAAAATTAAAATTCTTTTTTATTATATTTTGTGCTAGTTTTTCAGGGTATGGGGTTCTTGTTGTATCTTGTAAATTTTTAAACCATCCATTTTTATCATATAGAATTTTCGATTTATTTACATTATCTACAAAACATGTTGTATAGCCCAAAGATGAATTATATTTTAGCCAAACCCATTTGATATTGTTTTCAATACTTTCAAGTGAACGGTACATAATATCTATTGGTTTACCTGTATTTTTTAAATAATATACATCTCCTGTTTCAAAATAATGATTGTCAATTTCTGGATTAATTGAATATTTTTTCGCAATTTCTTTTCGTTTATTTATATCAGGTTCTTTTGTGCAGTAAATATATAAGTCAAAATCAGATTTATTATCATCACTTTTTACAGCAGAAGATCCTCCTAGAACTATAGCTTCTACTTCATTAAATTGTTTGTAATCATTTACCATTTCATTTAAGATTTTTTGATTTTGCATAATTTATCCCTCAAAAATTTAATCAATTCACCTAAATAAGTGGTTGCAATAATCCCTATTACAAAATAAAAATAAGTCGATTTCATTGGACAATAAAACCAATAAATATCTGAATTGTTTTTAATATTAAATGGGATACCTTTTATTGCTAATGCTGTATAAGTTATCAGATTAAATACTAATAAATGGTTTGCCATAATATGATAAGTATTCTGTCCTATTTTATGCAAGAAATTCCAATTTTTAATATGTTCATATACAAGATTAATTATAAATAAGCTTATCCAAATCCCTGTTAAGCTTGTAAGAATTGGGACTATCCAATTGTCAAATTGTCCCCATACTAAAATATAACTTAGTCCTATTCCATCCATTGGTGTATAGTCAGCATTTGTTAACCAAAGCAGACTTTGTATTCCAATAACAGAAAAGAAAATTTGTGGAGTGAATATGTTATACTTTCCTTCAATTTTTGTTGTATAAATATGTCCTAAGTGTATGAATAATAATGAGAACATTGTTCTTAGAAGATATAAAATATAAAGGTTTTGATTAAAACTTTCAAGTTGTATAGCTAATAATGCTAAAACAAAATAGAAAATTGTATTAAGTTTAGTTTTATTCAAAACTTTATAAGCAATTAAAGATGTAAATAATTGAGGAACAAACCATAATGGAGAGGTTAAATCAATTTGGTGACCTGTTAAAAATGGGATTAGTAATTCATTTTTTAATGTAATTGGCATTCCCCAAAATTTACCAACAATTGGAGTTATTAAGATAGTTATTCCAAGATATATTATGGAATAAATTATGTATGGTTTCATAAGACTATTGAATCTGCGTTTTATAAATTCAATAAATGAATAATTTTCTTTAAATAACATTCCTGCTATAAAGAAAAATAATACAACTTGAAACGAATATGGTGGAAACATTGGAATAAGAGAAAATTCCAAATGCCCAGAAATAACAATTAATATAGCAAGTGCTTTTAAAAGATTAATTTTATTATTAAAATTTTCCATAATAATTACTCCGGAACATTCATAATTATATGCAGAAAATTTTATTTTTAAATCAATTTAATCTCCAAATTTCAAAGTTTAGATAGAAGGCGAACAATACCCAAAAGAGATATGGTATGAGTAAGTATGCTGATAGTTTAGAATATTTATAAAAACATTTTATTGTTTTATAAATAAAATAAACTAATAATCCGCATATTATAAGAGCTAGTTTTATATTTTTGTTAATGAAGAATGTAGGACTCCATAATAAGTTAAAAAATAATTGTAATCCCCAAAAAGTAAGCGGAGTTAGTTTATTTTTTAAATCACCTGTTCTAAGGAATAATATTAGTGATATTAAAATAGTAATATATAAAAATATCCATACAGGAGCAAAAATCCAATCAGGTGGACTTAATAACGGTTGATTTAAACTATGATACCAATCCATATTTTGCATACAAATATTATGATTTAATATTTCTATTATTTTATCCCCTCATTAGTTAACCAATCGATTAGTGGCTTTTTTTCTCCAAATTTGATATTAAATCCTCTTTCAAAATCTTCACTTGTTAATAAATTATGATTAATATTAAATGCAAGAGGTTTGTTTTTAGGGTTGATTTTGTTTACTTTATCTTCTGATATTTCATTGTTATCCATTACATTTGAATAATTTAATCCTTCGTAACAACAAAAAGGTGTTTTAATAATATTGTTATCAGCATTTTCCATAAGTCCAAATGTTCTACATACAATACCTCTATAATTATATACAGAGCATTCATTATTGATTAAAAACGGACATTCATATCTGAACAAATCTTCTTTAGATTTAATTTTGTCTTCTTTAATTTTATCAACTTTTTGAGAGATTATATCTCTAGTTTCTTTATCTAGTTGAAGGTAGCCTTTTAATAGATATTGAAGCTCAAGAAAAGAATAAGGGAATTGAGCATTTTTGCAGCACTTGGCACATCCTTTTTTGCAAAAAATATAATCTTTTTGCGAATTAAAAAATCCTTCCAATTTATTATTTAAATATTCTAAAAAAACAATATAATTTTGAATCATATAATAATTATCATACAAAAAAATAAAACAGGGCAGGTGTGTAGGCTGCCCTGTCCTTCAAATTAAAGGATTATTCTGGCCTAATCTTTTTCAATATGTAATAGTTCTTCTTAACACATAAAATATAATGGTTTTTGAATTATATATTATTTTTTGATTATTGGGAATAGTTTCTCGAAAAATTGAAATAAATTGTTACAAAAATCACTATTAAGTGTAAAAGCTACATTTAAAGCGACATCCAAAGTAATTAATTTTTATATTCAAATGGCATACAACCACCATTTTTTATCATGTATTCATTAACGTTTATGTTGTTGATATAGAGAATTCCTACATTTCTATTGTACCTATTATCTACATCGGTAAATTTTACAGTAACATTGTTTTGATTTTGTAATAGGTTAGTTAGAATAGTTTTTGATTCTTTTCCTTTTTCTACGACTTCTTCTATTGTTATTTTATTGAGGTATGCTTGTTTATATGCTCTATCTCTTTTAGATGTTTCGTAACAATCGATGCCTGATAGTCTTATACTGATTTCTTTTCCGTTTATTATTCCTTTTACGGTATCACCGTCAGTTATTTTGGTTATTTTTATATTATCAAGACAAACTTTTGAACAAACAATTTCACAAGAGGTGAATATTATAAGCATTAAAATGAGAAAATTTTTCATAATTATAATAATCTGAAAAATGTAGTAGGGTGTCTATTGCTCAGTTGACTATTTTTTATACTGCAATATATTTTAGTTTGACTGCTTTTACAACAGTTTCTACAAGAGTATCTGTTTTTAGTTTCTGTTGAATGTTTTTGATAGTTTTCAAATATTTCCAACGAGTAATTTCTAAACCTTTTATAATATCTTTTTGTTTTGCTCCAAGAGCTAATAAAGAGAGGATGTTATCTTCTAAATTTGTAAGTACAATATCTTCCATTTTTATTTCCTTTATGTATAAAAAGTAGTAAATTGTATAAAATATGATAATTCATGAGTATAATACCATGTTATCTTCTTGTTGTCTATAATTTATGAAAATATTAACATTAATTTTATTATTTCAAAGTGATAATCTAACTTATATGGCAAATTTAAAGAAAATAATAGGTGAGAGAGTAAAAGCTCTTAGAAAGTCAAAAGGGTTAACTCAAGAAAATTTAGCAGAGTTAGCTGATGCTGATCAAAGAACAATTAGTTCAATTGAAAATGGGCATTCTCTGTCTTACCAAGTTTTGCAATCAATTATGGATGCATTAGAGTTAAATCCTTCTGAATTTTTACAGTTTGAGGGGTTATTGGGTTTAACCGATGATGAAATAAGGGCAGAATTATTCAGTATAATCCCAAATCTTAGCAGTAGTGATTTGAGAAGATTGTATAAAATTGTTAAAGCATTAGATGATTAATTTTATATTATAATTGTTTTATGAAAATAGTATTCGCAACAGGAAATCCTCATAAATTACAAGAGGTAAATGATATTGTTAAAGGTTCAGGCATTGAATTTGTCTTGCCTAATGAAGGTTTTAATCCTATAGAAAATGGCTCAACCTTTGAAGAAAATTCTTTAATCAAAGCAAAAGAAGCATACCGAGTATCCGGCATGATGTGTTTAGCCGATGATACAGGATTATGTGTAGATGCTCTTGACGGTGCTCCAGGGCTATATTCTGCAAGGTATGCAGGAAGCCAAAAAGAAAAGATTGAAAAACTTTTAGGGGAGCTTAAAGGTGTTGAAAATCGCTCTGCTAAGTTTGTTTGTTGTATGACTCTATTGAATGATAAAGGCGAAATGATTTATCAGACAACAGGGGTTTGCAATGGCTCAATTATAAAAGAAGCAAAAGGGATTAATGGATTTGGGTATGATCCAATATTCGAAGTTGCTGGCATGGGCTGTACAATGGCTGAGATGAGCGAAGCAGAAAAAAATAAAATCTCACATCGTGCTAATGCATTGGGTGATGTAATAAATTATCTGGAATCTCTTTAGCTTTTTTAGCTGCAAGCATTCTGCTTGTTTTTAACATAAAGATTAGTGGAATAATCATTATTGCTAAAAATGCGATAAGTAAAAATACATCATAAAAAGCACATAATTTAGCTTGCCCTAACATTTCTCTATACATAGCACCATACGCTTTTTTATTTGCATACACAGGCGCATAATATGTCATAAATTTATGTTGAAGGTTGGATAAATGAATTCTAAACATTGGATTATGCCAACTTAAATGTTCAACAAGATAATTTTGATGAACTTGTGAAACCCTTGTAATGAATGTAGATGCCATAGCAGTTGATATTGCTGTTATTATATTTTTGAATAAAGCATGTAATGATGCTGCATCAACTCTTTTATCTCCCGGTAAAGTTAAAAACGATAATGCCGTAATTGGTACAAATGCTGCAGAAACCCCAACGCATAATAGTAAATTAGGAATTATAATTGCGCTTAAAGATGCTGTTGTACTTAATTGACTCATCCACAATAGTGAAGCAGCCATAATAGTAAAGCCTGTAGCTGTTAAAAGTCTTGGTTCAATGTATTTTGATAATTCCCCAAAAACTATTAGGCTAACTAAACATACAATCGCTCTTGGAAACATTGCAAAACCAGCCATAGAAGGGCTATAACCTAATAATGCTCTTACAAACATAGGTATAAGTAAAAGAGTAGAATATAGAATCATATTAATAAAAGAACTAATCGTTGTTCCGTATAAGAAGTTTCTATCTTTAAACACTCTGATATCAATTACAGGGTTGTTAAATTCAAGTTCCCATACATAGAAGAAAACAAAAGAACAAACACTAATCCCAGTAAGCCAACAAACCCAAGTTGTATCAAACCAATTAAATTGTTCACCTTTATCAAGAACTATTTGCATACATCCCATTGCTAAACAAATTGCACTAAAACCAACAATATCAAAAGGTTTTCTTTCTTCTTTTGGAATAGGTTTTGTGTTAGGTAGTAAAAATTTGATAAGTATAATAGATAAAATACATAATGGAATATTTATAATAAATACCCACTTCCAAGAGAAGTTATCTGTTAAATATCCACCCATATAAGGTCCTGCAAGAGGAGAAAACATTGCCGCAACTCCAAATAGCCCCATTGCGACCCCACGTTGTTCAGGAGGAAATGCTTCAAGTAGTATCGCTTGGCATATCGGTAAAATACTACCACTTCCAATCCCTTGGACAAGTCTTGCAAGAATTAACATATGCAAATCTTTTGCAAGGACACAAAATAAACAACCTAAAGTAAAGACTATAATACAATAAATTAAATATTGTTTTTGTCCAAAGAAATTCGCAAGATATGTTGTTACAGGAAGCATAATTCCTCCTGCAATAATATAGCAAGTTACAACAGTATTAGCTTCATATTGTGTTGCTCCAAAATATCCTGCAATATCCGGTTGGCAAACATTTGTTGCAGAACTTGCGGCTAGTGCTAAAAAAGCTGGTAATAATGCTACAAGTGCAATAATATATGGATTAAGCTTCTTTTGTGCAGTTTCCATAATTATTTTACCTTAACTTTAGGTACAACAGACATCCCTGGAACAATATTGTATTTAGAAATATCTTCTTCAAAAACAATTTTTACAGGAACACGTTGAACAATTTTTACATAACTTCCAACTGCATTTTCAGGAGGGAATAAACTTGATTTAGCTCCTGTAGCTCGTTGTATACTTTCAATTCTTCCTTTAAATCTTTTGCTTGGGTATGTATCAATTTTTATTGACACAGGTTGCCCCGGATTCATATGTGTTAATTGAATTTCTTTGAAGTTTGCAACAACCCAAACTTTTTTAGGTACAATTTGCATTAGTGGTTGACCAATTTGGACATAGTTCCCTTTTTCAACGCTTCTTGCTGAAACTTTGCCAGCTTGAGGCGCATATATCTTTGTATATGATAAATCAAGTTTTGCTTGTTCAACTTCAGCTTCTAATCTTTGAATCTCTGCTTCAACTGCATCAATTTTTGCTTGATGAGATTCAAGAGCTGATTTTAATGATTTTGTTTTTTCAGTTGCTCCCTTGTAATTAGCCTGTGCAACTGTCAAATGGGTTTTGCTGTTATCATATTCTTGTTTTGATGCAATACCGGATTTGTACATTTCATTATATCTTTTGTAGTCTTTTTGAGCAAAATCTAATTTCGAGCTTGTTGAAGTTATATCTTCATAAGATTCTTTCAAATTAGAACTTTTCATTTCTACGTCTTTTTGTGAAACTTTTAACTGAGCTTTAGCTTCTGCTAACTTTGCTTCTGCTTGATGAAGTTTTACTTCATAATCATTTGGGTCAATCTCTAAAAGTAAATCCCCTTCTTTTACATCATAGTTATCGTCTACAAGTAGTTTAACAACAGGCCCTGATACACGTGGTGCAACTGAAATTAATCTGCCTTCAACAAATGCATCATCTGTTGACTGATAGAATGTTGAGTGAATAGCAGCAAAAATACCTAACAAAAATAGAAATATTGCTAAAATTGCAGGTACGAAAACTCGTTTTTTTGCATAT
>CALUWB010000026.1 GCA_944324375.1 Candidatus Gastranaerophilales bacterium
GCAATGACGGGTATAACTTATTCACTTAGTCACTTAATCACTTTGTCACTTGTTCACCGTAGAATAGATTGCTTCGCTTTGATTGCAATGACGAAGGATAAATGTTATTGCGTCATTACGAGGAACAAAGTGACGAAGTAATCTTACAATCATGCTGAACTCATTTCAGTATCTTACCAACTTTGTATTTTAAATCCACACCAGACAACTAATATTTGTAGAAAATTTTTAATTTCTCCAAATTCTAATTCAAATATTTTTTAATCAAAAGTTTCTTTAGTGCTCTTGCATTTACACTCTGTTCATCTATTTCAAGAATCTTATCAAGTGATTTAATAGCTTGCTTATAATCACCCATATTCTTATATATTACAGCCATTGAATAATGCGCATCAATAAATTTGTCATCAAACTCAATAGCTTTTTCTAAATCCTCTAATGCTGATTTTAATTCCTTTTCATCCTCTGTTTTGGTCGCAAAAACTATCTGAGCACGATTGAAATATGCATCAACCATATTCTTATCTATATCTATTGTCTTTGAATAATATTCATATGCCTTTTTGTAATTTTCTTTTTGAAATTCTAAAATCCCTACAAACATATAAACAGGTGCAAAATCAGGTTTCAATTCAATAACTTTATTGTATGCAGTCATTGCTTCATTAATATTTCCAACATTAGCCTCTTGGATTCCTAAATTGAAATAATATTTGTAATCTTTATGGCTATTTTCTGCATTCTTTAATAAATCCGAATATTTTTCATCTTCTTTTAGAATTTTAATTAAATCCTGTTTATTATATTCTGCTATCTTTAATTTTGGAGATAACATTAAAGCCATATCATAATCATTCATTGCTTTTTCAAATTCACCCTTATGAAAATATGAAAAACCTCGATTGTTATATGCCAAAGCATTTCTTTTATCTAATTCTATCGCTTTTGTATAACCCAATATAGCAGAATCATAATCTCCTGCTTCATCTTTAGCATTTGCAAGATTTATTATAACCTCAATATTATTAGGCTCTAGTGATAAAGCTTTTTCGAAATTCTTTAATCTTTCATCAGCCTCAGTTGACGCTACACCCATATAGAAATAATAATCGTACTTTGTTCCTATACGTTTCAAATCATTTCTTATGAGCTTTCTTGCTGATATATAATCCTTATTAACAATACAATCATCTATCTTTGATAATAATTTTGATTTATCCATAAGATAATTATATCAGTAAAATATTTTTAAGCTATATCGTAAGACTTTGGCATATCTTGTTTAAAATGATAAGTTAAATATTCTACAGAATTAGTTGGGTTCATATTTGGATTCTTAAATTGCTTAAATGCTTCACCTATTGGCATCTTAGCTAAATTTTTCATTTCTTGAATTTTAGCTGCTGATTTATATTTTGCCATTATCTGAGCTAAATCTTTTACCATAGACATCATAAACTTAGGATTATGAATATCAGAACCTTCAGCCTTTCTCATTAACAATGAATTTAATAAACCTTCTAAAGAATTATAGGCTGATTTTTGAGCTTTGTTTAAATTCAACTGAGAATCATTTGGTATAATATTATGTTCCCTCATTATATTAGAACTCAATTTCAAAAACTCTTCGTTATTAATTTTAGATAATTGAGTTTTATTATCAAAGAACATTTTTTTCAAAGTTGACTCTAATATTTCATTAGCTTTTTCTGGAGTCATTCCTTCTGGTAAAATTGCACCATCTAAAACATATTTAGTTAAATCTTTCACATTCGCACGTTCAATATAATTTGTTAATTGAATAGAACGTAATGCTTGTTCTTTTGAGATATCAACAGTATTACCAGTATCAATTAACGTAAATAATTTACCTTTCTTAGATTTTAATGCATCTAAATCAATAAATATATTTCCTGGGTGAATATCTGCATGTAATGTTTTACCATTTTTATCAACTTTATTGAACTGTTCTACTAAAACATCCATATAACTACTTAATAATCGTTTGATTTCATCAGGTTTTAATTCTGATATATCAAAATCAGGAGATTTTGCTTTTAATGCTTCAATTTCTTTATCTATTTCTGTAACATTAAAACCATACTTTTTACGGAACATTAATTCATTATATTTTACTAAAGTATCTAAACTTATACCTTTAGCTTTTTCCATTACATAGATACCTTGTTTAGCTTCTATTGGAACTACAACATTAGCTTTTTTAGTGTATTTAGCCAATTTTTGAGCTGCTTTCATTTCATTTTCAAAATCCACTTCTTTTAAAATACCATCAGCTAAATTATTAATATTTTTGATTAAATAATTTTGTTCTTGAGTTAATTTATCTTTTGGAGCTCCTTTAGTTACTAATTGAATAAATGCTTCTTTATCCTTTTGAATTTTTGCAGCATCAATACCTTCTTTTAGAATCTTAATACAAACTTCTTTTCCTGAAGCATCTTTTGCCAAATAACTTTCTGCAATAGTTCCTACTCCTAATAATTTTGAAACAGTATATTTTTTATCATCACCTATTAAGTTATTAATTACTTTTTGTGCCTCTTCCATTGTTCTTGATGGAGGACAATTTTCTTTTAAGGCTTTTTCTAAATATGTAGTACCGTTTGAAATCTGTAAGAACTTAACTGCAAAAATATTTTCGTCTGTTAATTTTAATATTTGTTCTTCAACAGAAGATCCACTACGAAGAATATTGTTTATTGAAGAAGAATTTAACATCAAATCTTCTAATTCATTATAAGCAGTTTGGTTTGAATCTAATTTTAATGGATTCAATTTTGCATCTTTTAAATCTTTTACTACTTTTTCTAAATTTTTAGCTAAAACTTTACTATATCTTGCTTTTTTTAATGTTGGAACTGCAACTGCAACTGCAGCAACAGTATTTAATGCAGCATTATTTTTCAATGTTTCAACAAAATCAGAGAATGATTTTTTACGATTATCATTTTGACTTGTTGCATATCTTAAGCCTGTATTGGCTGCAACATATAAAGGTGCACCAACAATACCACCAGCCAAAGCTGTTACAGGAGCTAATAATCCACTAATAAAACCTGTACCAAAGTTTTTAAGCTCTTGTTTGCGTTTTGCTTTACTACGCTGTTTTTGTAATGCTTTTAATTCTTTTTTCAAAGCCTTAATTTCTGTTTTTGGAGCTTTTTCTGCCTTTTTCTGTTTAATCTGAGCCTTCAAATTCTTTTCAGCATCTGTTTCTTTAAATTCTTTTGAACCAATTCTATTAACCTGTAAAGCCCATTGCTTAAACATGCCAGCCTGTAATGCAGCAACACCTGCAGCAACAGCAACTAACTTACCTTTTGATCCAACAATAGATTTTATTGGCTTAATGTATTTATCTATTTTTGGAATATCTGAAAGCATACCTGGAACTGCATTTAATTTGAATCTTGCATTCAATTTATTCCCAAAGTTTTTTACTGTATAAAATGTTGAAACACCAGTAAGACCAGCTACAACATCTCCAAATGCTTGTGCTGAATTTTCTTGTGATACACGATAATCTGATATTGTTTTCTTAACTGATTCTTTATCAGCCTTACCACTTTCAAATTCTGCAATTTGAGCCTCAACTTTTTTGGAACCCAAACCAAAATTTGTTATATTTTTAAACTTGTTATATAAGCGTTCGAATAACCCATTTTTTTTATGTTGTAAAACAAACTCATCACGCAAATCCTTTGCATTATTTGGAGTTGTTGTATAATTTTGTTTCACTTTATTATCATTGGATTTATCTGTTTTTTGCTTATTAAATGTATGCGTTTTTATCTGACTAACTAAATTATCCATTCTTGTCGACATAAATTATCCCCAACTTAATCTTACTTATATTCTTATAAAGTTTTATAAATCAATTTTATTGCTTAATAACAAAAAATATTTTTAGAATACTTAACATACTATGGGAAATAAATATTTTTTAATATCAAAAACACTAAATATACCATTTAACAAATATAATGGTAATGCTACAAGATTATCAAATAATATTCCTTATACCGTTAATGAAGTTGTTGTTGGTATAAAAGGACAAAAAGGCTGCCGAAAAATTACAACCTTTAAAGATAGTCAAGGAAAAATTATTGAACGTACTCTTGATTATAAAGGCAGAGCGTTCAGAAATAGAATATACAACCACAAAGATTATACAATTGGAGAAGAAGAATATGTTAACTCTACTATTATAAAAGAATATTCACTACCTAGATGTATAATGTCTGTTTATAATAGCTTTAAAGACCAATTTCAACAACTAGGGATAAAAACAACTCTTTGGAATAAAATAAAAACACAAACAAACCATGTTGCAGAAAATATTAATGATGAAAAAAAATTCTTTTCTAAAATGGAAATTATAACAAAACCTAATCTTAATTTTGAAACTCATTCATTTATTGAATATCCACAAATTATTAATAATAAACTAACTAAAGGTAAAAATAAATTTTTGAGTTTTAAAGTAAATAAATCTAATAATCAATATATTGAAGGTTCTGAAAAACATAAAAATATAAGATTTCCTAAAAATGATACATATTTAGGATACAGAGCACTAGATATTGAGGATATGAAAGAACCTATAACAAGAGAGTTTATTATAAAAAGAGGTTTGCATCCAGAGGATTTCAAAATCAACACAAATTATGCAGAAGAAGAATATCCAGATAGATTAAGTGCTTTTTATCAAAATGGAATGATTTGTTTTAATAAATTTTATCCAACCAAAAGCAAAGAAGAGCTTGTATCAACCTCAAGACACGAAGTAGAACATGCCTGGCAATATTTTCTTGATGCCAGAAACACAGGAGGAAGAGGTGAATTCTATAAAGGTATTGCACAAAAATATGGGAAGCCTAAAACTCCAGAACGACAAGAAGAAGCTCAAAAATACACAAAATCTATTGAAAATTATGTCACATTTGATAAAAATTATAAAGAATATTTAAAAAATTATATCGAGATAATGGCAAATAAAGCTGGAAAAGAAGCTAGAAATGAATATAATCAAAAAGGCAAATCTATAAGAAATAGCTTCAAACATATCCCTGAAGAAATGCTTTAATTAATAGATTGCAATTTTTAGACAATTATTATTTTTATCTTCAAATAGCTTATAAGCTTCTTCTATTTCCTCTAAAGTATATTTATGAGTAATCAAAAAATCAGTATTAATTTTACCTTTTGAAATATATTCAAGAAGCTTTTTACAATGGATTGCATCAACTCCGCCTGTTTTAAAAATAAGATTTTTACCATACATTTGAGGTAATGGTAAAATCTGATTTTCTTCATACATAGCAACTAAAGCCACTATTGCATTTGCTCTTGCTATTTTCCAAGCAAGTTCAAAAGTATTATTTCCACCTGCTGCTTCTACTACACAATCAACTCCACGATTTTCTGTTATTTTATTGATTTCAAGTTCAATATCACATTCATTTGGATTAAATACATAATCAGCCAAATTTAATTCTTTAGCTATATTTAAACGATTATTATTTATATCTATTGCAATAATTTTTGAAGGATTAAATAATTTTGCACAAGCCATTGAACACAAACCAACAGGCCCAGACCCTATAATTGCGATTGTTTCATTCTGCTTTAATTCACAAAGTTCAACCCCAAAATAACCACTTGATAAAATATCCCCAACAAAAAGAGCATTTTCATTACTAACATTATCGGGAATCTTCGTTAAACCAGTATCTGCAAAAGGGACTCTAACATATTCAGCCTGGCAACCATCTATTGAACAACCTAATTCCCAGCCTCCATTCTCACAGTTGTTTATAAATCCACGTTTGCAAAAATAACATTCGCCACAAAATGTTTCACAATTAGCGCTAACTCTATCTCCAATAGATAAATTTTTAATATCCGAACCTAACTCAACAATCTCACCAACAAACTCATGCCCTAATACTGTATTAGGAATAGCCTTAGGCACAAAACCTTTTATTATATGCAAATCACTTGTACAAATTGATGATAAGGTAACCTTTACTATTGCATCTCTTGAATCAATAATTGCTGGTTTTTCTTTTTCAATAAGATTTATTTTATTATAATCCCAAACTAATGCTTTCATAATAATATCCTACTTTTCTAATAATATTTTAATACTTACTGTTGAAAAATTCTTAGTATTATATTTATTTTCTAATACTTTTTGTAATTCTTCGGACGGATATTTTGAAGTATGCCAATCTCTAAATTCTAAAATCTTAAAACCTGAATTATTTATAATATTTTTATAATCATCATATAATAATCTATTTAAAGTACGCCTTTCATAAACACTATTTGCAATATGAAACGAAAGAATATTATCATAATTTTTTTCTAAATCTTTCTGAAACTCATCTTTTGTATATATCAAATGAGCCCAATCAGACAATTTTACATTGTTAAAATCAATCGCTTCGCCTGATGGTAAACGACAATAAATATGATGACCTTTATAACAAGACCATATTGGACCAAATAAGGCAGATAATTTTCCACCTTGTTTTAGTAGATTATACATATTTTCAATCCCAATATCTAAACCTTTAATATGTTCAAAAGCATTTGTTGAAAAAATTAAATCAAAATCATTTTCTTTATCAAAATACAAAATAGATGCTTTATAATGTTTATAACTTTCATCAAAAATTTTATCTTCTTTTATAACAGGATCAACACATACCCAAGATTTAACCCCAAGAGATTGAGCTACATTATAAGGAGTTTGCCCACCAACTTCTAAAACTTTTTTATTTTTAAATAAATCTTTTTCAATACAAACATTCAAATGGTTTTGTTGCCATATTGGTAATGTTTCTATAACTTCCAAGTTAAAAACTCTCCTATACATTAATTAATGAGTAAATTTTATCACATTAAAAATTCAAATCAAAATTGTTAGTGAAACTCAATAAACTTGTCTTGACAAAATAAAATAAACATAAGATAAATTTTTCTACAATTTGGAGGGAAGCATGATAAAAAGACTACTAAGTTTGTTGATATGTCTGACAATAACATCAACATTTTCAATTGCAAGCGCACATGGAACATTTACTTGGTTTGGTTTAAGAAAAGACAATACAGAAGTTGTGATACAAAGTTCTGGACATAACCCACATCATCATAATTGCTGTCATCATAAACCAAAACCTAAACACAAACCTAAACCACATCATCACAAAAAAGGCCCTAATCATCATAAATGGTGGAAACATTAAAAATTAATCAAATAAAAAGAGGATCAGAATTAACTGTCCTCTTTTTATTTACCCTGGATGCGATTCGAACGCATGACCTACCGCTTAGAAGGCGGTTGCTCTATCCAGCTGAGCTACCAAGGCTTACTGTATTTATATATTAGCATATAAAATTTTACCTGCAAGTGTTTATTTTTTATTCGTTAATTCTTTTAAAATATCATTTATTTAATTTATTAATATTTTTTCTAATTTGTTATATAATCTACTTTATGAAAAAATTATTATCAATAACTCTTATAGCACTAAGTTTAGGTTGTTCATTCAATCAAGCATACTCTGCAGAAAATAAATTCTTCAAATTTATTAAACCTAAACAAGAAAAAACTTATATCGGCAATGTTTATTCTGTTGCAAAATTCTTCACTGAATACGAAACAGCTGCGAACAACTATAATCACAATGAATTTATCAAAGCTTATGATAAAGACTATATAAGTTGCGACGGATTTAACCTTGATATTCTTTCCAAATTACTTAAGGAAACATGGAAAACATATCCTGGTATAAAATATCAAGTTAAACTTAACAGTGTTAATTTCTACAATGGCATGGCTATTGCAGATGTTACTGAAACGGCTAAAGGATATGCTAAAGCTGAAAATGATAATGTTGGTGAATTTGTTAGTACAATGCAATCAATTTATTATCTAAAACAAAATCAAAATTCGTGGCAAATTACAAATGACTATACAGTAAAAGAAAATATTATTTTATCTTGGGGTGATGGGAAATTAGCAAAATGTTCATTTGAAACACCTCAACAAATACAAGCAGGCAAAGAATATACAGCTTCTTTAAAAGTTAAAGCCCCTGATGGATCTATTGCTATAGGTTCAATCAATGCTGATAAAATAACTTATCCTCAAAAACCATCTAAAGAAATTTACAGAAAATTCTCTCCAGAAGGAACTCTTGAAAGAATTATGAAAGCAAATACTAGCAATACAAATGAATACCTTGTTGGAACTGTTGGATTTACAAGACCTAAAGTAGATAATAATCAAAATCTTAATATAAATCTTACAGGATATATTTGCCTAATGGAAAGAATGAATGTAGTTCCAGTAAATAAGTTTATTGAGGTTAATAAAAATAATGATAAGAAAACCAAGTAATACTTCTAAGTTAATGTATTTAATAGTTAGTACTATTTTTCTTATTTATTTTAACTTGTATTGTTCGACTTATTTTTCATCAATATCACAAGACCCACTTATGTTTATTCCTGGACTAAAATTGAATTATATGGAAAATACAGGTGCAGCCTTTTCAATTCTCCAAGATTATAAAATCTTACTTATTGTTTTTGGGATTATAGCAATAGGTTTAATCCTTTGGTACACAATTAAAAACATATCTGAATTAACAATGAAAAATATGTTTTTAGTTGCACTTCTAATCACAGGTGTTGGATGCAACATGTACGAAAGAATTGCATTTGGGTTTGTTAGAGATTATTTTGAACTTACTTTTATTAATTTCCCAGTATTCAATATTTCTGATATTTTCATTAATGTTAGTGTTATTGTTATAATGGTTATGTTATTTAATAAAAACTATTCAAAAAAATAATATGGATACACAAAAATTTATTATAGATTATAACGATGATGGGAAAAGAATTGATTTATTTCTATCAGAAATAATGTCTAATATTTCACGTTCAAAAATCCAATCACAGATAAAAAAAGGTACAATACTTGTAAATAATAAAACTATTAAACCTTCATATACATTATCAGAAAATGACATTATAACTTGTTCTGATTTTGAAACAGAATTAAATTATATTCCCCCTCAAAATATTCCTTTAGATATTATTTATGAAGATGATAATATGCTAGTTGTCAACAAGCCATCAGGAATGTTGACACATCCAACAACAACAGAAAAAGAGAATACTCTTGTAAATGCTTTAAAATACAAATACGGAGAGAACTTATCAGATATTAACGGAGATTTTCGAAGAGGAATATTACATCGACTTGATAGAAATACATCAGGGCTTTTAATGGTTGCAAAGAATAATCAAACTCACGAATTTTTAGCAAATCAAATTAGAGAAAAAACAGCAATAAGAAAATATCTTGCAGTTGTAAAAGGTGTAATCGATGAAGATTTAATTTTGGATTACCCAATAGGACGTCACAAGACACAGCCACAAAAAATGGATGTAGTATTTGACGAAAAAGGAAAGCCTAGTTTAACAGAACTAAGAGTTCTTGAAAAATTCAAAGAAGCAACATTTGTAGAACTAACATTAAAAACAGGTAGAACACATCAAATTAGGGTACATTTAAGCCATATAGGGCATCCAGTTTATAATGATACGTTGTATGGTTTTGGGAAAGTAAAAATAAAAACAGAGGAACAAGTTCTTGAAGCATACAAATTAAAGTTTACAAAACCATTTAGTAATGAGATAATCGAGTTAGAGATACCAATGGACGAAAAACTAAAAAAAGTTTTGAATTATTTAAAACAAAATGAACTTAAGGAGAAATAAATGAATAAAAGATTCTTTATCTATTTGATATTAAACATAATAATATTTGGGGAATTTGGATATATCGGATACACCAATTTTATGAATTTATTAGCACATAACCCACAAATTAGTCATACTGAATTATTTTATGTATTACTAACAGTTGCGACATTAAGCATGGTAATAGGGATTTATATAATGACATTTGCCAAACTAAAAGGTGATAAAAAAATCACAGAATACAAACGAGAACTTGAGCGCAGAGGGATTGATAAAGATGAGAGTTCTGCAAGGGTAAAAGTTTTGGAATCAAAGATAGAAGTATTAGAAAAGGCATTAAAAGAGGCATTAAAAAACAAATAGTGAATTTTTATTTGCAATAAAAATTTGTTTTGTTTATAATTTAGTGGTCGGTTCATAAAAGGGCCTTCTGAAAATTGAATATGGGCACGTGGTACTCTGCCGACGAGAAGATTAAGTATCTTCGAGGAGAGGGGTAGACACGCTCAGGTTCTGAAAGAACCTTCTGAAAATTGAATATGGGCATGTGGTGGAATGGTAGACACGCTAGTCTTAGGAACTAGTGCGAAAGCGTGGGAGTTCGAGTCTCTTCATGCCCACCATTTAAAAGAAAGACAATAACTTCGGTTATTGTCTTTTTTGTTTGTCGAAAATAAAGACGAGAACTCCTACAAGGCAAAGCCTTGTCTAAGCTCGAGCGAGGAGCGAGCGAAGCTGGAGGGACTGACGTAGGTCAGTTCCGTAACGCCGTTAATCGCAAGTAAAAGTCTTATATTTAAAGAAATCTTTTAAAACTATTACTTAATCATTAAATTACTGCATTACACTTAGGCTCTATATGTATCATTACATCGACTTCACCAAATTCAGTTCTTAGACAGGCTTCTATTCTATTACATATATCGTGGCTTTCTTTTACTGTCATTGAACCCTTTACATATATTACCATTACAATATTTTTTCGAGGACCTGACGTTCTTGTTTTAATCTTACACATTTCATAGACACCATCATCTTTAAATGATTTAACAATGTCTTTTATTTTATTTATATCATCTTCTGGTAAACCTTCATCTAAAAGATTGCCGACAGCTTTGCGACACAAAACCAAACCTGCATGGAATATCATTACTGCTACAATTATTGCAATAATTGAATCTAAAATATGAATATCAGTAAACTTAATCAATATCATACCTAATGCAACACCTAGTGAGGTATAAATATCTGTCCTCAAATGTTCAGCATCAGCATACAATGCAATTGAACCTGTTTTCTTTGCAACTTTGAATAAAATTGTACTTACAACTATATTCACAACCACAGATAAAAACATAACACCTGCAGCTATATAGATATTATCAACAATAAAATCACCTGTAATAATTTTATTGATAGCCTCATAAAGAATATAAATAGCAGCAAGGTTAATCAAAACACCTTCAATTAACCCTGATAAATCTTCATATTTCCCATGTCCAAACGGGTGGTGTTTATCTGCTGATTTAGCAGATTTTTTTACAGCAAAATATGCAATAAATGACGCTAAACAATCACTCATTGAATGTAATGCTTCAGATATTATACTTACAGATCCTGAAATAAACCCTGCAATGAATTTAATAATTATTAAAGCTAAATTAGAAAATATTGAGATTTTAGCTGTATTTTTCTTTAAAATATCATATTCTGTCATAACTTGATTTTAGCACCAATAGCAAAAAATTACGATTATAAGTTTTATACCAATATGACAGATATCTGGTTACAATTAAGACACAAACCTCAACCCTTAGATAGGGTTAATATTTTGCATTTCAATGATATTCACGAGAATACAAACAATATCGATTCATTTATAACAGCAAGAGATGAGTTTTATAAATCTCACCCTAACGAAAATAATCTTACCCTTGCAGCTGGTGATATGTTCAATAGATTCCCACAAAATGAAAGAATTGTATCTAATTTTGTTAAAGATTACGTAGATGCAACGGCAACAGGAAACAGAGATTTAGAAAAAGGAAAACGACTTAGCAAATCAATAAAAAAATATGGATTAGAAAACAAATTTGTAGGAACAAATGTTTATTACACAAGTGATAATCCTCTTAAAAATCAAATTACAGATGTAAAAGTTGTAAAGAATATCGGGATAATTGGGCTTGCACCTGTTGATTTTCAACCAAGATTGAAAAGAAAAGATAACGAAAATATCAAAACAAAAGACCTTCAAGAATCAATCCAAACAATAAGACAAGAAGTAGCTAACCTTGAATCAAAAGGAGTTAATAAAATTGTTCTATTAGCTCATACAGGAGAGTATTCAGGACACGGAAAGTATGACAGACATGACATTGATTATTATAAAGAGTTTTCAAAAATAGGTGGAATTGATGTCATAATAGGTGGACACGATCATAGGCAAACAAACCGTTGGGAAACATCGGAAAGAGGAGAACCCGTAAAAATCGCATCAACAGGATTTGCGAAAGATAAAAATTTTGGTGCAAACTTAGATTCATTTGGTGAAATGTCATTGGTTTTCGATAAAAATGGGGTTTTAAAACCAAATCTTTGTGAAAACAAATTTTTAGATACAGAAAATTATCCAAAATCAAATTATACAAAACAATTCCCACAACATTGGATTAACTGGGGCAAACTAACAGAAAAAACTGTTTCAAAATTCTATAACTGTGTAAACTCAATCAAACATTTCTTTTCAGGTTCGTAGTCTAAAATTGATTTAGGGTTCCCTGATTCTGTTAAACCAAATACAAATATTTTTCCTTTACGTTTCTTATCTGAATATAAGAAATTCAAAAGTTCTTTAATTTTTATCTCACAAACTTTATTAATTTTGTCTAAATCCTCATCTGACATATAAGAATATTTTTCTGTTCTATCTAACTTATCTCCATAAGCTAAAACAATATCATTTTTTGATAAATCAGCTCTTACAGCATCTAATATTGCATTTTCTGAAACAGAGTCAATCTTATCCAATGTTCTTAATGTAAATATTGAAAATATTTCAATTGCACCATATTCCACCCCTGCAATATGCAAACAGTTTTCAATTATTACATCTTGTTTATTATGATTTAATGTTCCTGAATTAAATAAAATAAATGTCAAAACTTTATTTGAAATTGATTGAGAATTCTTTTTATAGAAATATAATCTATGTTTATAGGCCTTGCCATCGACAAAAAGTTCATCATCAGCATCTTCAAATTCTTCTTTAGAATATATTGCATAACAATCAGAATTTAATTCTTTAGGTAATAGAATAGTTTTACTATTATCAAATTTTTTACTGATTTCTTTTACTTCTTTTTCCATTAGTTCTCCAAAAGATTTTTACCTAATTTTTCAACTGTTTTGATATCTTCTTCAGGAGTTTTCCCTGTTGTTGTTAAATAATTCCCTGTCAAAATCCCTTCAACACAAGTTTTTAAAGCCAATTCTTGGTTTTCTTCTGACAATCTCATTCTACCTCCACAAAATCTTAGAACAGATTTTGGATTTGCAATTTTAAATATCGCAAGAGTTCTCAAAACATTTTCTTCATCAATCTTATCAAGATAACCCTCAAAAGGAGTTCCTTCAATTGGCATCAATATATTAATAGGAATAGATTCTGGTTGAATTTCTGCTAATTCTAAGGCCATTTCAACTCTTTGTTCAACAGATTCACCCATTCCAAGAATTACCCCACAACATAATTCCATTCCATATTTTTTAACTAATTTACAAGTATTTAATCTGTCTTGCCAAGTATGAGTTGTACAAACAGATGGATAGTAACTTTCAGATGTATTAATATTATGATGAAATCTCTTTAACCCTGCATCAGCAAGAGCTTTTGCTTGTTCTTCAGTTAAAATACCAATACTAGCACAGCTTCTTACTCCATCAATTTCATTAACTCCTTTAATTAGATTTACAACTTTGTCAAAATCTTCTTCATCAGGACTCTTCCCACTTGTTACAACTGCAAATCTAAATGCCCCATGTGATTTTGATTCAATAGCAGCTTTTTTAGCTTCTTCAATAGATATTAAAGGATAATCTTCAATATCAGTTCTATAATGTGAACTTTGAGCACAATAGCGACAATTTTGAGAACATTTGCCGTTTCTTGCGTTTACTAATGAACAAAATTCTATATTATTAGACATATATTTTGAAGATATTTCTAATAATTCATCTAAATCCTTATTATATAAATCTATTAATTGTTGTTTATCTAATACTGTTTCCATTTTTATCCCTTTTTCTAATCACTAGAAACTGAAATCGCGTTGTCCTAATTCTATTTTTTTTAGATTTTCTATAACCTTTTCTTTTATTATATCATCTTCGATTTTTTCAATCTCTCTTTCGATTAATTTATCCCCAGCATTTTTAGTTTCTGATGACGCATAATCTTCTAAATACTCTTTTAAAGTCAGAATTGCATTAGGATGACAGAAATGATGGATATTTTTAGCTTTGCAAACATCCATAAAATTATCACCTGTTCTACCTTTCCTATAACAAGCAGTACAGAAACTAGGAACATATCCCAATTCTAAAAGCCAATGAATAACTTCATCAAGAGATCTTCTATCTGTCACATCAAATTGAGCAGATTCTTCTGCTTCTTCTGAAGGTTCAGAATATCCACCAACACTTGTTTTAGAGCCACCACTAATTTGTGAAACACCAAGATGTAAAACTCTATCTCTAACTTCCTTGGATTCTCTTGTCGAAACAATCATACCTGTATATGGAACAGCTATTCTTATACAAGCAACAATTTTAACAAAAGTATCATCATCAATACCGTTTTCAAAAGCCGATGGATCAATATCATCAGCTTTTCTAATTCTTGGAACACTAATAGTATGAGGTCCAACACCATATACAGCTTCTAAATGCTCAGCATGCATTAACAATGCTGCAAATTCATATTTATAAGTTGATAAACCATATAATACACCCAACCCAACATCATCAATACCACCTTCCATAGCTCTATCCATTGCTTCAGTATGATAAGCATAATTATGTTTAGGACCTGTTGGGTGTAGGTTTTCATATCTTTCTTTATGATAAGTTTCTTGGAATAAAATATATGTTCCAATACCTGCTTCTTTTAATTTTCTATAATTTTCAACTGTTGTAGCTGCAATATTAACATTCGCACGTCTTATTGCACCATTTTTATGATGAACACTATATATTGTCTTTAACGATTCTAAAACGTATTCGATTGGATTATTAACAGGATCTTCTCCAGTTTCAATAGCTAATCTTTTATGCCCCATATCCTGCAAAGCAATAACTTCTGCTTTTATTTCTTCTTGAGTCATTTTTTTACGAGGAATATGTTTATTTTTAGCATGATAAGGACAATAAACACAACCATTTACACAATAATTTGATAAATATAATGGTGCAAATAAAACAATTCTATTTCCATAATATGCTTGTTTAATATCGTTTGCTAATTTAAAAATTTCTTTGTTTTTGTCTTCTAACTCACAAGCTAACAAAACAGAAGCTTCTCGATGAGTCAAACCTTTCATCTGACGAGCTTTTTCAAGTATTTTATCAATAACTTCTACATTGTTTTTATTTTTTTCAGCAAAATCTAAAGTTTCAAGAACTTCAGCATCACAAATAAATTCTTCGGCTAATTTTGATTTAGGATTATACATACCTACCCCTTTGTATTACCTAAAAGAGCAAGTAATTATCAAATTACATTTACTCCTCTTCTATATAAATACATGGTATTACTTGAAGAAGAAAAGTAAAGACCTCTATTTAGATTATATATACCCTCTAAAACCAGGCTTCATACCTAAATGTGTAAATGTATTAGATGATATATAAGTAGAAGTTGGGAATCCAAAACCAAAAATACCACCACCAGAAAATAAACCACTACCTAAAAAACCTCCTCCCCATATCGTTCCACCAAGAGAAGAAGTAAGAGGAGCAAATGTAGTATCAACACCAGCAGCATTTAATTCAACATTAACCCTTGAGGCATAAGAAGGATGAGCCCAAGAAGATAAACCACTAGGACTATCTAAATTAAGATATAAAGTTTGAAAAGGATCAATACCAGTTCTATACATCCCATAAGAAGTTAATCCTCCAAATACAATATTAGATAAATCCATAGCCCCCCAAGCTAAACCAGTTAGAGCGGCATTTCCAAATGAACTCATAATATACCTCATTTATTGTTAACTGTATATATAAAGTATATACTTTTAAAGAAATTGCCTTTTTAAATATGCATATGTAACAAACTCTTAACATTAAAAAATAAGAACATATCCACAACATAGGCCTTATGTGTTTTTTATAGGATTGACAATATTGCTTGAGAGTATAGAATAATGATAAGAGTAACTTAGTAAAAAAAGTTAACGTAGTAAATACATGAAGAGAAAAGGAGATTAATCTCATGGCACGTGAAAAGTATGAACGTACGAAACCGCACGTTAACGTAGGTACAATTGGCCACGTTGACCACGGTAAAACAACATTAACAGCTGCTATTACAGCTACATTAGCTGCAGCAGGTCAAGCAGAACTTAAAAAATTCGATGAAATCGATGCTGCTCCTGAAGAAAAAGCAAGAGGTATAACCATTTCTACAGCTCACGTAGAATACGAAACAAAAGACAGACACTACGCACACGTAGACTGCCCAGGCCACGCTGACTATGTTAAAAACATGATCACTGGTGCTGCTCAAATGGATGGAGCAATCTTAGTTGTTGCTGCTACAGACGGTGCAATGCCTCAAACTCGTGAACACATTCTACTTGCTCGTCAGGTTGGTGTTCCTAACTTAGTAGTATTCTTAAATAAATGTGATATGGTTGACGATCCAGAATTACTTGAATTAGTTGAAATGGAAGTTAGAGAACTATTATCATCTTATGAATTTGATGGAGATAATATTCCATTCATCCACGGTTCAGCATTAAAAGCTTTAGAAGCAGTTCAAGCTAACCCATCAATCGCTCGTGGTGAAGATAAATGGACTGATAAAATTTGGGAATTAATGGATGCTATCGATTCTTACTTCCCAACTCCAGAACGTGATTTAGATAAACCATTCTTAATGCCAATCGAAGATATCTTCTCAATTACTGGTCGTGGTACAGTTGCTACAGGCCGTGTTGAACGTGGTATCGTTAAAGTTGGTGATGAAGTTGAATTAGTTGGTCTTGGCGAAACTAAGAAAACAACTGTTACAGGTGTTGAAATGTTCCGTAAATCATTAGACCAAGGTCAAGCTGGTGATAACGTAGGTGCTTTACTTCGTGGTATTGATAAAACTGAAATCCAACGTGGTCAAGTTTTAGCAAAACCTGGTACTATTCACCCACACACAAAATTCACTGCTAACGTTTACGTTTTAACAAAAGATGAAGGTGGACGTCACACTCCATTCTTCCCAGGATATCGTCCTCAGTTCTATATCAGAACAACTGACGTAACTGGTTCTATCAAATTTGACGGCGAAATGGTAATGCCTGGTGATAACGTTGTTATGGAAGTTGAATTAATCGCTCCCGTAGCTATCGAAGAAGGTATGAGATTCGCTATCAGAGAAGGTGGACGTACCGTTGGTGCTGGTGTTGTAGATAAAATTATTGCTTAATTTTATTTATAATACATAATAGCTTTTATAGCCGGTTTCTATATGAAACCGGCTATTTTTTATTATTATTTCTCTCTAATTATATTAAATTTTGTAACAAATCATATAAAAACTCTTTATTATTTATCAATGATTGCTATAATGAATATATAATATTGATGTAGGGTATATGTTTGCCAAGAATGGCACATTATTCAAGGAAGTAAAGGATTACTTTCTTAGAAGAATTTGAAAGGAGTATCAAATTATGGCTTTAACCATTAACACGAACATGGGTTCGCTAATTGTACAGCACAATTTAGCAAATGCAACTGATGCGATGAACCAATCTATTGAAAGGATGACTACAGGTTATCGGATCAACAAAGCTGCAGATGATGCTGCAGGTTATGCAGTTGCAACAAAGCTAGAAACAAATCTTAATTCTACAGCTATAGCACAAAACAACGTTGCTTTAGGAACAAATCTTTTATCAACGACTGAAAGCAATTATGACATCATTATTGACCACATGCAACGTATCAGAGATTTGACAGAACAAGCTGCAAACGGTACTTATGGTGATGATTCTATTACAGCTATCAATGCAGAAATAACTGCAAGATTTGCAGAAATTGATAGAGTTGCAGCAAGTGCAGAATACAATGGAATAAAACTTCTAGATGGTTCTGTTGGGGCAGATGGAATAAACCTACAAGTTGGGATTGATTCAAGTGCAAATAGTAGAATAACACTTGAACAAGATTTATTCCAAGATACAACAGCACAAGGATTAACAGGTGTAAATGCTACTACTTATACAGGTTATTTAACAACAGGCACAACAACCACTATCACACAAGCATTAGATGCTATTGATCAAGGCCTTGAAGAAGTTATAAGGAGACAAACTAATATTGGGGCTATACAAAATAGATTAGATTCTGCTGCTGATGCTTTAACAGTACAATTTGACAATTTAACATCATCATTGTCTACAATTAAAGATACTGACATCGCTTCTGAATCTTCTAATTTCATTAAAGCTCAAATATTACAACAAGCATCTGCTTCTTTATTAGCGACAGCTAATCAAACTCCTTCTATTGCTTTAAACTTGATATAAATTTTTATAATTTGTTATAAATTTATATAATAAGGGAATATAAATAAATATGTGTGGATATGTATGAATAATTAAAAGAATGAGAAAAGGAGTAAATAAATAAAATGGCGTTAACTATCAATACAAATTTAGGTTCGCTCATTGTACAAAAGAATTTAGATGATGCGACAAAAGCATTAAATCAGTCTATTGAACGCATGACAACGGGCTTTAAAATTAATAGCGCTTCAGATGATGCTGCAGGTTTTGCTGTTTCTACTAAAATGGAAACACAATTAAGCTCTATTAGTGTCGCACAAGATAACGTAGCAGTAGGCTCAAGTTTACTATCAACTACTGAAAGCAATTATGATTTAATTGCAACACATTTACAACGTATTAGAGATTTGACAGAACAAGCCGCAAATGGCACTTACGGTCAAGATTCTATTGATGCAATCAAAGCAGAAATAGATGCACGTTGGGATGAAATTGATAGAATTGCGGCAAGTACAGAGTTCAATGGGATAAAACTTTTAGATGGTTCTAAAACTGGTGGTATAGTATTACAAGTCGGAATTGACTCAACTGCAAATAGTAAATTAACACTTAGTGCAGATTTATTCAAAGATGCTAAAGCTCAAACACTTACAACTGTTGCTAAAACAGCATTTCTTGGATATTTCACTGTTGGTGGAACTAATTATAATACAGCTTTAACAAATATTGATAATGCATTAAATGAAGTAACTAAAAGACAAACTGAAATTGGGGCAATGCAAAATAGATTAGATTCTGCAGCTGATGCACTCGACGTTCAATATTCAAACGTAACATCATCATTATCTACAATTAAAGATGCAGATATTGCTACAGAATCTTCGGAATACATTAAAGCTCAAATATTACAACAGGCATCTGCTTCTCTATTAGCTACGGCTAATCAAACTCCTTCTATTGCTTTAAACTTAATATAATAATTTCATACATTTCACACAAACTTAATAAAGGGTTAATTAGATATCTAATTAACCCTTTATTAAGTTTTGTAACAAAATAAAAAATAAAATTAAAGATTTCAAAACATGTTCCGTAGTACATGGAGTATAAGACAATAATCGGGAAACCGATAAAAGGAAAAGGAGTAAGGAATATGGGTTTATCAGCATCACAGGCTCGTTTATTAAACTTAACAGCTAGAATGCATGATATTGAGTACAAAGCACAAAATCTTGAAGCTCAAAAATTGCAAATGGCTAATGAGTCAACACAAGTTTACAAAGAATACGAAGCAGCACTTAATGAACAAAAAGTACAAATTAAGAGTATTGGAGCAGACGGCTCAGCAAAATACGTAGATGTAACAGGTCAAGCATTACAAAATTCAGGTTATGCATTCCAAGTTGCATATGGTCCAGAATCAGGAACCGTATATACTTCTATCGAAGCAGCAGCACAAGCAGCTTCTGGTCAAGCATTAGATGTAGATGCAATTGGTGGTGTTGATGGAACAACACAAACAATTACAAACTTATTACAAGCAGGATTTATCGTCCTTGTAAAATGTCCAATGCAAGCAGATGGAACATACTTCCTACCAACAGACGGTGATACTATTGCAGAATTTAAAGAAGCTTGTAGAAATACTCCGGGATTGGATGAAGCATTTGAAACAAATATTGCAACAGATACTAATTTACAGGAAGTGTCTGATGAAACAAAACTCAAAAAAGCTGAAGCAAAATACGAAGCTGATATGAGAAAAATTGATGCTAAGGATAAAAAATTCGATACAGACTTAGCAGCAATGGAAGCTGAAAGAAATGCAATTAAAACAGAAATCGAAACATTGAAGACAGTCGCAAAAGATAACGTTGAAAGAACATTCAAATTGTTCTCATAATAAGACTCAAATTTATAATTTACCCACAATTAAAAGCACCGATATTTTATCGGTGCTTTTTAATAATACTACTTATGCAATTTTAAATATGAATTTTGCATAAAAAAAAGGATGCACAAGCATCCTAAAAATCCAACTATCACAAATCAATTTATATATTATAATGGTTTATTCCATAATGATTCTGCAAATTTGCTTTGTGCTTGAGCATCTACTGACAAAGCAACATTGTTTGGAGTAAAGATGAATACCATTTCACCAACTTTTTGAGCTGTTCCGTTTAATGCATGAGCTGCACCACAAACAAAATCAATAGTTCTTTGTGATTGGTCTTTATCTAATAAATGTAAGTTTAAAACAACTGTTTTTTTATCTTTTAGATGTTTTACCATTTGACCTGCTTCTCCAAATGAACGAGGTTCTACTATCATTACTTCATAACCTCTATAATTTGGATGATTTACTACTTTCATTTCTCTTGAACTTTCAGTTCTTGTAGAATACTCTGGCTTAGTAACTCTTAATGCACTTCCTTCTTCTACATATTCTTCATCTGTTCCGAAATCAAAAGCATCTTCTTCTTCATCTCTTGTTAAACCTTGAGTTAAAAAATCAACTATTCCACTCAATTTTTCTGTTATTGTCATCTTTCCTCCGATTATTTAAATAATATTCTTCCTAAACGTATCATCGTAGCTCCATTTGCTACAGCTCTCAAATAGTCATCACTCATACCCATTGATAATTCCTGTAATTCTAAGGTATATTGCTTGTTTAATTCTGTCTTGATTTGGAAAGCCTCATTAAATACTTTATCGAGTTCTATATCACTTGCGCCCAAAGGTGCCATACACATAAACCCGTCTACTTTCAGATTTGGAAGTTCTAGGATTTCGCTAAAATTTTCATAAAGCTCTCTCTTGCTAAATCCAAACTTCTGGACCTCTTCTGAAATATTTATTTGCAACAAGACTTTTTGAACCTTATTCAATCTTTGTGCAGACTCTGATATACATCGTGATAATTTTAATGAATCTACTGATTGAATATAATCAAAATATTTTACAACTTTATCTACTTTATTTGTCTGCAAATGCCCGATAAAATGAAATCTGGAGTTTTTACGAATCTCTTCTGGTAAGTTGTCAATCTTTTGAATTGCATCATTTACTCTAGACTCTCCAAAATCTCTTAAACCTGCTTCATATGCATTTATTATAGATTCTAAGCCATAATATTTTGTTACAGCAATTATATTTGGATTATAAGGTACGATTTTTTGTTTTACACGTAGAAGATTATCTTTTACATTACATACAGTCATTATAAAATCTCCTCTACATTTTAAAATTATATCTTATCGCCATGAATAAGACAAATATTCAATTGTAAAAGTTTTTCCTCCTTTCTCGGATTCCTGAAACCCATGTTTCACATGGCATTCAGCATGTTTTTATTTATTAAGTTTTGTTAATTTACTTTATTTTGTTAATTTCTTGACATTATTTTTAAGTTAATTCATATTAAAAACATGCCATTAATTATTTTATTGACCTAAATATGAAAGAGTTTCTAAAATTGAACTTGCTGTTGAGAAAACCCTTGAATTAACTTGAATTGCACGTTGTGCAATAATCATATTGGATAATTCAGTTGCCATATCAACATTTGAGCCTTCTAGACCTCCTGTTTTGATTGATCCAAATCCATTAGCTCCTGACATACCATATGCAAATTCACCAGCATTTGGACCTATTGACCACATATTATCGGTTTCTGAAATTAAACCTCCATCATTAATTACTGTACCTAGCTGCAATACCATATTTGCTGGTTCTAAGTCAGTCCCAGTCATATCTAAGTCAGATCCGGCAATACCAGAAGATGTAATAACTATACTATCTGCTGTTGTATATTGCCACATTGCACGTCCTGCATCATTAAAGGTTACAGTTAATGTTGAGCCATCGTTATATTTTGCTGTAAGAACACCTGATTCGGAAACTGACCAATCAGTTCGTTTAATTGAATCTGCACTATTATATGAATTGCTTATTACAGCTGATTGATTTAATGTATTACTATAAAATAGTGTCTGACCTGCAGATGCAGCCTCTAATGCATCTGTAAAACCAGTCTCAGATAAGAAGTTTGATGACTGACCTTTTTCTGCTACAGAAATATCTACACCTAAATTATTAATTAATTGCAACCCACCATCAATTACTTCAAACTGAAGATCTCCATAACCTTGAGCGTTAAACTCATTATTAATACTTGTTACAAAATCTTGTAATGTACTATTTAAATCACCATCACTGATTCGATAAGAAACTGTTGCTTGAACATTTCTAACAGTAACACTACCAGTTGCTGGGAATTCACCTTTTATATATGTACCATCATCACCTTTAAAATATACATCAGTAGGAGATAATTCGCCATATAGTTCAGTCATTGCATTTCTATCATCAGTTGATATTGCTGACATATCCATTCTTGTATATGTAACATTTGCACCAGCTTCATCGTAAATATATGTATCAGGAGCACCATCAGCATTGAAATCTGCTACTAAATAATTTGATGTTGTTCCTCCTACATTAAATACAAATGTTCCTGTTTGGATACCATTTGCTACTCCATTTAATTCATTAACTGTTTTTGTTGCTATATCATCTCTTGCTGTTCCTGAAAGAGCAACATTTAACATTGATGGAACTTTTATTGTTAAATCAGAAGAGCGAGAGGCATATTCATTTGTTGTTCCTACAACCTTATAACCAGCAGCTGTTACTAAATTACCATCAGAGTCTAAAGAAAAATGGCCATCACGAGTCAAGTACTGATTTCCACCACCATCTTGAACAACAAAATATCCATTTCCTGATATCATCAAATCAGAATTATATCCTGTTTGTTGAAATGTTCCAGAACTAAAATCACGAGAAATTGAAGCAACTTGAGTACCTAACCCAATTTGACGAGGATTTGTACCACCACCAGTCTTTGTAGCTGCAGAACCATTTGATAGCGTATTTGAAAATAACGTTGAAAAAGTAACATTTGCTGATTTAAATGCAGTTGTATTAATGTTTGCAACATTATTTGCAATTACATTAATCTGCGTTTGACCAGCATCTAAACCGGTTTTTGATGTGTAAAGTGCCTGACTCATTTCTCTCTCCTCTAATTATATTGTCTAGTTAAAAATTCTTATTTCTTATTTCTTATTTCTGATTTTTATATTTTTTACTTGTCTTCTGTTTCATTTCCTACATTTCCTGGAAGAGTAACAGCTGTTTCACTATCACTTACATCAGGTTCTCTTATATTTTGAACATATGCTATTGAGTAATATTTTCCATTAACTTTTATCTTTCCTTCTCCACCATCAAATGTTGCTTCTGTTACCGTACCAGTAACAACTTCATCTGGTTTTTCTGGATCTGGAATTATATCTACTTCTTTACCAATTAAAGATAATGTTTGTGTAATACCACTATTTTGAGCAAAACCATTCACCAAATCGTTCATTGCACTTGCAAGAGATTGCAAACCTTCATTCATCTGTGTCATTTGCTCTAATGATGAGTATTGTGCAAGCTGTGCAAGCCATTCTTGGTTTTCCATTGGCTGTGTAGGATCTTGATTTTTCATCTGTTGCAACATTAAATTCAAAAACATATCTTTATCTGATGATTCTGTTGTTGTTTGTGTTGCAGAATTTGACGTATTCCAAGTTGTTTGGTTCTGCATTGATGTTATTTCGTTTTGTACACTTGATACTGTCATTATATTACCCTCTAGTTAATATCTTCTTTTATGCTTTCTTTACTGTTTGAAAACATTTCTTCAAATTTATTTTCATCTTTTTCTTTATTTTGTTTTTGTTCTTCTTGATTATGTTTATTTGAATTTTGATTTTCTTGCTCTGTATAATCCATTTGCGCATTATTTTCAGAATGATTTATTTTTACAGATACATCATTTACCTGAACACCATGAGCTGTAAGAGTATCTTTTAATTGAGAAATGTTTGTATCTAAAATATCCTTTACATTTTGAGATGATACTAACAATTCTGCAACCATTCCATCTTTTGTATTTGCTAATTGTATTTGAACTTTACCTAATGACTCAGGATTTAATACCATTGTTAACTTAGTATTATTGGTATTATTTAATGATTGTAGTTTATTATGTATCTGAGCTATAATATCTTCTTTATTTATATCTTGAACTTGATAAGTCTGAGAATTAGTCTGGCTTGTTGTCTGAGCATTTAAAACAGAATTTATTTGAGATGTCTTACCTATTACTCCTACTTCGGAAACAATTTGACCTGATTTAGACTGCATCGAATTTAAATCAACATCTAAGTCATATACTGAACTATCTTCAATGTCTTTCGATTTTATAGATGTCTTTCTTTCATTTTCTTTTTGTCCCATATCATGCCCAAAATTTGGAGTATTATTTTCTTCTGAAGTTTCAGATTCAAATTCAGTATTTTCTACATCAACTTCTTGATTTTCTATTATATTATCTACATCCTGATCATCTACTAATTCTTGTGAATTATCATCAATATCTTGGGAGTTAGGTACAACTCTTTCTAACACAGGAATGTCTTCAACATCTATATTGTTAGAATTTTCTAATCCTGAATATTCAATTTCATTTTTATTTAAGTTTATACTTGTAGATTCTATATCATTTGTTTTTTCTATATTATATTTTATTACTTGTTCTGTTGAATCCATTATTGAACTATCTATTAATTCTACATCTGATATTGAAGATTCTATAGCAACATCTTCTATTGTAATATTTAAATCATCTATCATTTCTTGAGATATTAAATCTTTATTAAATTTATTTGAATTTAAATCAATATTGATATCAGATATTTCATCTGATACAGTAATATTTAATGTATCAGCAACAACTGTTAATTGATCATCTTTAATTTCTGAAACATTTTGAATTGACATATCTGATACATTCAAAATTGGTTGAGAAATTATTTTATTATCCATATATAAATCAAGACTAGACTTATCATCACCAATTAAATTATCTTGAATATCTACAGATATATCTGAACCTGAATCAGAATCTAAATCTGAATCTGTAATATCAATAGCAATGTCATTTTCTATACAAGCATCAGTAGATTCTTTTATATTTTCTGAAATATTATATTGCAATAATGCATCTAAAACTTTATTATCTACTATATCTTTAGAAATATCCTCATTCTCATTCGGGATATCTTCAGATTTAATTACATCTTCTTGAAAAGCATCATTAGTAGTTTCATCTTCTGACAAATTATTAGTAATTTCTGAAGTTTCAACTTCAGTTTCTTCAATATTTTCTGAAACAATATTATTTGTATCATTTTCATTTTTAGAATCTTTTGATGCAACATTACTTGAATTATTAGAATTCTTAGTATTATCGATTGTAGAACTTGAATCTCTATTACTTGTTTCTGTTTCTGTAATTATTTTTTTATTATCTTGAGTATTTGTATTGATAGAATTATTTTTAATACCAACTTTACTACTACTTAAATCTTCTGTTTTAGAAGCAATATTTTTAGAACCTGCTAAAGGATTTTTACTTACTTCACTCATCTGAAATGATTTTACATTTTGATTTTCATACGCCTTATTCGCAACATCCATAATCAAATCAAATTGATTTGAAGACATATCTGCATACTTATTTGATTGTGCAGATTGTGTATATATATTTAATATTTGATTATCGTTTAATATTTGTTGCGACATCTAACTAACCTTATATCTTGTTGTTGCTATATCATCAATTTCTTTTGCTAATTTAACTTCATACTCTTTGTAATATGCTTCTTCTTGTTTTTCTTTCAATTTTTCTAAT
>CALUWB010000027.1 GCA_944324375.1 Candidatus Gastranaerophilales bacterium
ATTTTAGATGATAGTAAAAGAAATAATTCTAATAATATAAAAGAAAATACAAATAAGGCAACATCAGATCCATTTGTAATAAGCAAAGCAGGTGCAGATGCAATAAAGAATATTGTTCTTGTTAACGATTTATTATCATCAAAACCAGAAATTCAAAATTATGATGTTTCACTATTTAAAGATACAACCTTAAAACCACAATTTTCATTAGATAATCCAATTACCCCTGAAAGTTTAGTTATGGTTCATAGAACTGATTATTTTCCACATAATGGAATAATAATTACACAACATCATTCATCTAAAGATGCGAATGGTATATGTTCTCCTCGAGATACAACTCATTTTTCATTAAATAAATCAGTAACTGAACATTCTTGGGGCGCAAATTGGAACCAAATGAAGTATGCTTTAATTTTACCATTTAAAGAAACTATAGAAAGTATCCCAAAAGAAAAAGTTATAGGAGGTATAACTGAGGATTTCTTTATTCAAAGTGATGTAAAACTTCCGGAAGGAAGTGTTATATTAACATATTCAAAAGATGTTCCTTGGGGGAAACTAAGAGTTTCTCAGGCAGAAGATAATGGGAAAACACTTAAAGGAGTAAAACTTGTTGAAACCTCAAATTCTGATATGAATAAAGTTGTATCTGTAGTATTGAGAAAAATGGGCTATGCTTCAATGGACAATGTGAATAAAAATGCCAAAATTTCGAATACTGATGCATATAATATGAGCACTTTTATTAATCCGGATCTTATAGATGATGAATTTAATTTATATAATATTCACCATAATAAAAATACAGATTCGTATGTAAAAAAAATTCATAATATATGGAATGATTTTTGTGAAGATAATAATTATATTCAGGGATTACACACTTATTCACCGTGGGGAAGAAGTGATATGGTAATTCATAGTATTCAAATGCTATTTGGCACAACAAATTCTTGGAAAGGTTCTGATGCTTCTGGGCATCCCATAGATTATCAAAAAGAATTATGTAAAGTATTGGATGAATGTAAAGAAGACTTACCAGAAGGTAAACATTTATCTTTTGATGCCGAAAAAGTAAAAGCTATTATTAAATCAAGTAAAAATCCCCAAATAGCACTTGATAAAATGGCCGATAAACTAAAGCTAAAACCATTAAATTTGGTTGGAAATCCAACAATTACACCAGGATGTCTTGATTATAGTGATGGAGAATTATTTAATTACATTGATGAAAGAACCTGCTTATCAGAAGAATATAAAGATTGGGGAAAAAGACGTTATAAAAAGTAGTTAGTAGAATTTGTTAAATTAAATAGATTATAACCATAAAATAATATAAAAAAACTACTTGATTTTTACTTTTTAGCGTTCCATAATAATATTGTAAGCGATAATATCGTGGGATGGAGCAGCCCAGCAAACGTCAAGTTTGCAAGTTAGAAAATAGCTCGGGCGAGCTACCAGACCGAATGACAACTAAATATTAACGCGGGATGGAGCAGTCTGGTAGCTCGTCGGGCTCATAACCCGAAGGTCGTTGGTTCAAATCCAGCTCCCGCAACCATTTAAAATAAAGGCTTTTAGAGATTTCTGAAAGTCTTTTTTTATGCTAAAATGAGCAAAAGTTGCAAAAAAGTTGCATTTTTATTTTAGGAGTATGAATGAACAACCACGAAATTGATTTTTTGAAAAACAAAACATATATTGGAATTTTTTATTTACCTGACGATAAAGAAGTAATGGGGCAATTAATTTACCAAAAGAATAGTAATTTTGAGTTAAAATTATTCTCTGATTTCCCCTTAGACAAAGAGAAAGAAACAGCGATTCCATTCATATACGGCAAAATTCATGATGAACAATATGAGACATATTTTATAAGTTTAAAAGACTGTCAGCTATTTATAAATTCTTTAGGTAGCTATGGTTATCAGTATCAAGTATTTTTTGATGTTGCATTATTTTCAAGACATCGTACTTTTGATTTTTCAAAAGATTCTATCAAGAGTATCAGTTTATTTTATAGTAATTGGAATGAATTTTGTTATCCTCAAGGATTTAAATCTCATGCGCCATACATAAACAAAATGCTATCTTTTAGAGTTAAACCTGGTTTAAGAATCACCTTTAATCAGAATATATCAAGTCATTATTTACCAGAAAAGGGAATATTTGATTCAATATTTTGTTCTTCAAAGTTAAGCAATGAAGAAAAAAGTCTTATAGAAAAGCAATTAGAACAAACATTGGTTCCATATAAAGATAAAATAGGAATTAAAATACCTGACAAACATGATTGGCTTATTAATATTAATACTGTACGAAATATTGAAGATTTGTACCCAATAATTTATGACATTAAATCTTTATTAACCTGTTTAACATATGATTTTAGTACAAATATTGATAAAATAAGAATAGTATCAAACAATGGTGAAGAAAAATACGATTCTTCTTTTTTTATGCTGAAACATATTCATATAAGTGAAAGACGCTCTTTTTATCATCATCAATCAGCACCTTTTAAATTAAATACATTTACACAAAATGAATGGGCTACTATATTTAAGCATTTATTTAATAACAAAAATAAATTAAATAAATATTTCTTTATATTACTACAAAATCATGCAGATAAAGTTATTACGGAATTTAGTCTGACAAATTATTTAACTTGTATTGATGCAATAGGCAATAGTAAAAAATACGGCAAAATTAAATATGAACTAGTCTTATCTAATTTTGCTTCTGAATTAAAAAAAGATGATAAAAATAAATTATTAAGTTTATTCAGAAAAGAACTAAAATTTGTTAAAGTAAAAAATGAACAAAAGAAGAAATCATGGGGACTTATAGGTTTAAAAATATCAGAATTACGTGCATTAACAGTTCATTTTAATGATAAAAACACTGAAACGGATATGTCCAAATGTATAGAAATATATAGGGTATTAGAGCTAATAATTATAGATTACATTTTTGAATGTTTACAAATAGAAAAAGAAAAGCGTGTTAAATACAAAGAACATTACATATCTAAAATATTAAGAGATTGCTAAATCTAAGTTCCAAATCTTCTAACTTCTTCTTGTTGCTCAATGGTTTGATTTACTATGCTATTCAACAAGTTTACACATTTGTCATTAACTTCCGGCAATAAGTGGGTGTATAAGTCCATTGTCATAGTTATTGATGAATGTCCAAGCTGATGTTGAACATACTTCATCGGGGCACCGTTTGCAAGAAGAAGGCTTGCGTATGTGTGCCTTAGGTCGTGGAATCTTATTCTATCAATACCGGCCCTGTTTAATGCAGGAAGAAATCTTCGCTTCATCATATTTTCTGCACTTTGATAATTACCCTCATTGTTTGGAAAAACAAGATTGTTTTCACCTTTAGGGCAAGCCATACGCCATTCTCTTAAAACTTTTGCTAATTCATCAGACATATCAATTATCCTTATTTTACCTGTTTTCGGCGTCCCGAGTGTACCGTGAGTGTAGTTTTTATCAATAGTAATCTTTTTTGTAATCCAATTTATTGAATCCCAAGTAAGTGCAAAAAGTTCACCCTGTCTCATGCCGGTAAATAACGCGGTAAATAAAAGGGGGAAGAAGTCTGGATAAACTTGTTTTGTCTTTGATAATAATGCTTGTACTTCTTCTGTACATAATGCACGAATCTTTTTGTTCTTAACTTCTTTTAGAGATTTAATGCGCACAAGAGAATTTCTTACTGTAATATCGCTATCAATCATAAAATTATAAATTGCACTTATGAATTTAATGTACTTGTTTACCGTGGCATTTGCTCTACCTACGTCCTGCATTTGTTTCATAAATTCTTTGATAAGTATCGGGCTGATTTCATTGATATTCAAATCCCCAAAGAATGGGACAATGATGTTATTTAAGTAACCCTCATAAGTTTTATATGTTGAAGGTTTGCAGTTTGTGCTTGCGTGAAGCCTGAGATATAATTCGCCTGCCTCTTTAATGTTTGTCTTTTTGTTTATGGGGTTTATACCTTTATTTAATTCTTCATAATGCTTTACTAATGCTCTTTCAGCTTCATCTCTGGTGTTAAAGCCTTTTTTAATCTTTCTTTTGCCTTTAAGGTCTTTATAATCGTATTCCCACTTGTTTGTTTTCTTGTTTTGTCTAACTGCTTTTATCATTGTTTTTATGCTCCTTATTATAATTTTAACGTGTTACTTAGCTCTTGCGAGCCTGTTTGCATACTTTTGCAAATGTGAATATTAATGGGACGGCTAGAAATTTTGGTCAATTATTATTCAGAGTTCACCGTATGTTGTTTGATGTATTCCTGAATGTAATCCGAATCAAACTTAAGCCCGCCAAGTTTTACATAGTTTATTTTTTTATTGTGTACCCACCTATATAGTGTTGATTCTGATATTTTGAGCACTTCGGCTGTCTCTTTTACTGTTAATAACATTTTTACCTTCTTTCGTAATTTGTAGTAATTATTAACGTAATTATAAAAACATTGTTATAACTGCGTTTTAAGTGTTTTTAATTTTTTATTACGAAATTACGAAAAATTTTATTAAAAATTTTGTAATATAGTAATTTCGTAGTTTTTAGTCTGAAAGTATTGTTATATAAGCGTTTGGTTAATTACGATAAAATTACGCTTAAATTACTTCTCCTGCCCTATCTTGCGAATATTGCGTTTGAGTCTTTTTATCCCTTTGATGTTCTTGCTCACTCAGTTCTTCCTGATATTTTTGCAATTCATTAAGGATATAAAGTAGTTTTGCATTGTCTTCCGGTACTTTAATAATTAGTGCTCTTGGAGAATGGCCTTTTCTAAAGTATTTATTGTTGTATTCAATGTAGGGTTCTTTTGTAGCTTGTGTTCTGATGTCTTTTGCACTCGGTATCGGAATTCCTGTTTCTTCTGATTGTTTGAATTCTTTGCTAAATAGCGGATGTACACCATCAACATATATTGAAATCTCATTCTTTTTAGGATTAAAAATATATTCGCTGCCGTACTGAATCTTATTGCTTCTAGCAAGTATCAAAAATATTGCCATAAATTTTTCAAAACAATCTTCTGTATGTGTAATGTCTTGATATGACTTTATGTAACTTTCAAGACTTTAGTTTAGTGTTTGTATTTCTTTTCCACCTTTAAAGTCTTTACTGAAATTTGCTACCTGATACAAAATATCCATTCCGCACATAGCAATAGCAATGTTATTAACACATCTTAAGTCAAGATTCGAGTTGTTTTTTAGTACAATTTTTGTGTTATTATCTAACATTTTCAGAATAGTGTCTTTATCCGGATACCATTTCAGTATTTTAGGCAGAACACAAGAAAGGTACTTTTCTCTGATTTGATTAATTTTACTTGCTTCTTCAGGACTGAAATCCTTTTTATAAAATTCGGTATACATTAGCCTTGTTGCAGTTTGCGGATTGTGGTGTGCTCTATCATTACTTGCAAAATTCAATGTTGCATTAACTGCACGAACATCCTGTTCTTTGCCATAACCTGTCATTCTTTTTCTAGAATTTCTGTCATACACGGCTTTAGTTGTAGGTTCAAAATTCTTGCGCATGTAACCTTCTACTTCAGCATACAGGATAGGAATATTTTTATAGTATTCCATATTGTGCAATAAGTTCATAGCAGTATCATTGCCACTACTTAAAAATCTCGTGTTGAATCCAAATAAATAAGCTATAGTAATTAACAAATTGCTTTTACCACTTGCTGCTTCACTGTACATGAAGTTTACGGGGAATCCCATTGTTTTACTAAAAATAATATCTACGAATGGACTCATAATGGCAGTACCCAAAGTTAAAAGCGGCTCAACCTTATTATCGTATGTGCGAATTGTGTTAACAAATACACACTTTGCAACAAGTTCTTCTATTGAGGTTGATGTTGCTGAAAACTCTTTTATAAGTTCATCATTCTTGTTTTGTTCAACAAATTCTGAATAAGATATTTCTGGAATATAAAGCTCGGGAGCATACATATCCCTATCGGTTTTTAACGTAAATGAGTTATTGTAATCAAGTTGAATTATGCCTTTTGAATTCGCCATTGGGGTTAATATATTTCCGTTTTTTAAATCAACCGCTGCATTTTTATATATCCAAAAAGGGTTGTCATTATGAAATATTAAAGAAGGATTCTTAAAAATATTTAGTTCTTCCGGTATATTACTTAATTCTTCGAGCAGAATATTTTTAAGTTCAGTATCTTTTAAGCAATGCAGATGAATCCCACCTTCTTTTAATACATCGTGCAGATTTTTTAAATCCAATAATTCTTTTTGAGATAAAATTATCGGCTTTGTTGTTTTGTTTCCAATATTTGTAACAATTTTCAATTGATATTCCTGATGATTTCAAAACTATAAGTATTCAGTACAACCGTTTTTGTTACATTTAAAGTAAAGTTTGATTTCTTCACAAATGTTAATTGACCAGGACCTGCATCTGAATTTGGGTCATATTTTACATAGTAATAACAACCTTTATAAGGATATATTCCCCTTTCAAAGAACTCCATTATTGCCTTATGTTCTGGTTTTACATCAACTGTAATTGGCATATCAAGCTTAATGTTTGTTCTTCTAAGATACAATTTTAAAATAGAATTTGGCGAGAGTTTAATACTATCTTCCACAATATTTTCAGAGATTCCGTGTTCTTGAATATATTTATGTAAATCTGTAAAATCATTGATATAACAACGAATTCCATTCAGTTTACCTAGATTGAGAGTATGAAATACTAACGGAATTTCCTGTTCTATTTTTTGTGCAGCTTTTTTCCCGGGAATATCATTATCCATGCATATTATTATTTTTTCGAATTTACTCAGATATTCAATATGAGGTTTTAGTGCTTTTGCAGTATTACCTTCTCCATTAGAATTCGTCAATATCTGGTAGGAATCTTGTAAGTTAAACTTTTTTAAATAATCATAAGCAGCATATCCATCCTTATACCCAGCACAGATTAAAGCATTTTTCGGATTTTTAGGATTATTTATTTTGGATAAACACTTTTCAGGAGCATCTGCATATCCTTTTGTTTTAGTTAAAAATTTAAATTTTCCCTTATTATTCTCAGGAACACGGATTTCGTAACCTGTAATAGTGCCGTCAAGTGCAGTCATTGGCAGCATATAAACATCATTTTCTTTATCATATCCAATAGAACACTCTTTTATAGTTTCATTAGTTATACCGATATTTTCCTTTACAAGTTCTAATCTATCTTTATTTTTAAGTAAATCAGCATTGTAGTTTTTGAAATTATTTTTATCATACTTAGCATTATTTACTTTTTGGTATATTTCTTTTTTGACTTTTTGGGAATCAACAATTTCCTGTGCTAATCGTTTTCCGTGCTCATTATCAACACAAGCCCCACAGAAGAATCCCTTTGTAGGATTGAAATGTAGATTATCACCTTTTGTGTCTCCGCCTTCTGCTCTACAATATCCGCAGGGCCCTTGATATTGATTTGTACCTGTCTTTTTGAGAGGGTACCCATTGGCCCTCTCAACCTCATCGATTGTAAATTCTCCGTTACTATAGTAATTCATTATTATCTCCTTCTGATTTTTCTAATTCATCTTCCAATCTTGCTTCTAAATATTCACCAAAATCCTTGTAATCCGAGTACTGTTTTACCATCTCTGCTTCAAGTTCTATTGCGTGTGTATCGTCATAATTGCTAGTAGGTCTTGAACAACACGCAATTTCATGAATTTCCGGGTTAAAAATTAATGTTCCATACTCTAGGTTTAAGTCCTTGACATTTTCTAAACCCTTTTTGCAAATTACTTTTTCTAATTCTTCTAGTGCTTCTTGTCTGCAATACGGGCAACTGAAATACACAAGATTGTTGTAAATGTCTACCCTAGGTTGTTGGTCTAAAAAATCTACCAAATTTTCTGTAGTTAACACATTTCTAAACTTAGCCATAATTTTCTCCTTTTCTTTTGGCATCGCTACTAACTCGTAAAATTTTACGAACATCTCTTTATACAAATTTCAATGTGAGGAATCTGTGCTTGAACTCGTGATTTTATTTCCACGAGGTTATAACATAATCTGCAGGGATAACTGAAAGATTTATTCTATACCCAAATTCCTCTTTTATGATAATGTCTTCTTTGATACCAGCTTTTCTGAAAGCTTTACGAATTTCATAAATAATATGCCTTTCATGCTCAGTTGCAGTTCCGCTTTCTTTATCGATAGGGCATACAATATGAGCTTTGTATACATTTTCTGCGAGTTTCCAAAGAACTTCATATGGAGTAAGCGTTAAAGGGACTTCTATTCCTTTGTAAATGCACACTCTAACATTCTCTGTCCACCGCAAGTACAAAGCTTTCTTAATTACATACTCCATGCCAAAGACATCAATCTCATGTTCTGTTCTGCTACATTCTAAAATACCGATTTTGTATCTCATAAAATTTTCCTTTCTGGTGTTTGCCACCATTTCTATGGTAACGAGATCTAGCCAACCGTGCACGCATGATCTAATGTACAAAAGGATTTCAAGCAAAATTGATCCAAGATTAAAGTTTCACACCCAGAAAAATTTTGATTATAAATATTTTGAAACAATATAATATTCGGTCTTTGCACGTAGTTTTAACAGAAATTCCTACTTTTAAAAAAGGGCGCCGAAACTAAAAGAAAGAGAGGTTTTGGCACACTTATTGAAAAATAACCGTACATAATTATTTAAAATGAATAAATTGGTATATTTTAGACAAAGTAAACGAATAAATAACAAATATAAAACAATATACGCTTATATTTATAAGCGTATAACTAGCTGATTCTTTGGTTCATGGTGTCCTCATATTTCTATGTCCGGATTTGGCATATTCTTAGTTTAAACTGCTTATATAAATAAAATAACACTAAGAAACGCTAACTTGTTTATGCTATATTGGAGAAAATATCAGGAGTAATTGCAATGATTAATTATGTAAAAGATTTAAAAATATCACAAATATTTTCAATTGATGATAAAACAATGTACCAAATCCCAAAGTATCAAAGGAAATATACATGGGGGCAAAATGAATGGAATTTACTCTTTAACGATATTATTGAAAATAACGATGGTTATTTCCTTGGATCCTCAATAACAGTAAGTACAAATAATAATTTATTAGGTAATAGAGTTGCTGAAGTTATAGATGGTCAACAAAGATTAACAACTTTGTCTATTGCGTTTGCTGCCCTTTACTCTAAAATTGCAGAATTTAAACAAGACTTGAATGAAGATGAACTCAATGATTTAATCAATATTAAAAAAGCATTAGCGATTAAAAATGAGGATAGTAAATATATCCCAAGGTTAGAATTACAAATACAAGATTATAATAGAGATGATTATAATTCACTTTTATTTGAATGTAATATAATTGATTCCAACATAAAAAAGAAACCAAATGCCGGGAATAGAAAAATTTATAAAGCATTTAGATTTTTTGATAAACTAATAACCAATTTTTTGAATAATGATGAATTTGAAGATAATAATTTAAAATCAAATAATACAGTTACAACTTTATTTAATTTGGTTAACAGATTTAAGAATGCAATTATTGTTTTTATACAGGTCGATTCACATCAAGATGCATACATGCTATTTGAATCACTTAATAATAGGGGTGTCCCATTAACTGCTATAGATTTAATGCAAAATTTGCTGATATCAATTTCTGACAAGGATAACAAATCTGAAGATTGTTACAATAATTGGATTGAAATAAAAAATAACATAAGTGACGAATATTCAATTCAAGAAAGATTTTTTAGGCAATATTACAATGCCTTCAGAGAGGAACTAAATAAACCGTTTATGAATGATAATCAGTCAAAAATGTTTCCTCTTGCATACTTAGCAACCAAAACAACATTGATGAATATTTATCAAAAATTAATTGAAAGAGATTACGAGAAATTTATTGAAGATATGATGCAAGCATCAAAAGTTTATGCTGAATTGATTAATAATACTGATGAGAAGCCCTCTTATGCAAATAATTTGCTTGACTTATCAAGAATTCAAGGGGCGCCATCATATTTGCTATTATTATATTTATTTTTAGAAAAAGAAAATTTATCTTGGGAAATATCCTTTGAAGAAGAAATTAAAAAGATTATAGATTTATTAGCTTTGTTCTTCGTTAGAAGAAACCTTACCGATATACCAAATACTCGTAGTTTAACAACATTATTTATGAACATTATAGATAATATAAAAAATCAAAAAAATCTAAGAATTTATGATGTCATACGAAATAAATTGATAGAAGTTTCCGCATCTGATGAAGACTTTTTAAATAAATTACAAGATTCAATATATGACATTAATAAAGACGCTGCAAGATATATATTATGTTCATTAGAAACAAAACATCAAACAAAAGAAATTTATACTGATTTGTGGCAAAGAGATGAACATAATAATTATGTATGGACTATTGAACATATATTCCCAGAAGGTGAAAATATTCCAAAAACATGGGTAGATATGATTGCCGACGGCGACATAAATAAAGCAAATGAATATAGAGACTTATATGTTCACACTGTAGGCAATTTAACTGTGTCGGGTTACAATTCATCGTTGAGCAATAAATCATTTGGAGATAAGAAGAATCGACAAAAAGATGGGAAATATGTTGGCTATAAAAATGGTTTATATTTAAATGAAGATGTTGTAATTCAAGATAAGTGGACTATTGATTTGATTAAACAAAGAACAAAAAAATTATCTAATGAAGCTTTAGAATTATTTAAGTTTTAAGTAGTAGCTATGGTGGTGTACTATGAATATTTTAATTATAGGAAATGGATTTGATTTAGCACACGGTTTAAAAACCAAATATAATGATTTCTTAGATTATTGTAGAAATCAATATTACAATCGTTGTCTTACTTATATGCCAACAAATGTATTTTTTACAAATATGTGGATTAGGCATTTTATAAATATTCATAATTGTAAGGGTGAAAACTGGATTGATTTAGAACAAGAAATTTATAATATTTTAATACATACAACAAATCTTCCTATTATTAAAAACAAAGACTGTCATCAAATATTTACCATAAATTTTAAAGATGATTCTTTTAATTTTTATAATATCAATCATTATCTAAGCGAACCTTTTGCTAAAGGTTTTCTTGAAGCAGGGTATACTCGTTGTGATGAGCATAATAATATAAATTATCAAATCTACTTTGCTTCATCACGAGGTTTCATTGATTATTTATATGAACAGTTAAGAGAATTTACAAAAATATTTCAAGAATATTTAATAAGTGAAGTGTTGTCAAAGTTAGATAATGTACATAAATATCAATTATCACTAAAAGCAATTGGAGTAAATAAAGGTGATAAAGATGTACATGTATTAAGTTTTAACTATACTGATACGTGCAAAAGATTATACGACCAGAAATTTAATACTTATTGTGATATGAATATTAAACCTGTTTATGTTCATGGTGAAGTTAGCACTAATAATGAATGTAATCTTGTATTAGGTACTCGTACAATTGACCACTTTAATGGTTTAATTTCTGCAGATTTTAATGTCTTTCAAAAACATAACCAAAGACATAAATATGGAACAATAGAACTATACCAAGATTTGTTAAGGAAAATCAAAAAAACTAAATCAACACCAATTTTTCACATAATAGGTCATTCTCTTGATAGTTCAGATCATAACATTTTAAAGCATATTCTTCGCGCTAATAATGATTCAATAATTTATATTTACTATTTTGATGAATCTAATCAAGAAAAATTAATGCATAATATTAATGAAATAATCGGAGAAGAAGAAGTTATGGAAAAAGTCCGATTTATATACCAACACGACGAAAAACGAGGAATTTTAAGACCACAAAAGGAATCTAATTTAGTTAAAACTTAGTTTTTATGTCTTAACATATTCCGAAGTTAAAACTATTAATTCAGAATTTTATTATCAGAAGAAGAATGTACAAATTATTCTATTTAAACAATACAGGAATGAGTTATAATTGTTTGAAAAATAAACAGGATACCAAAGATGGTCATTTTGTTCCTAAATTTTATCTTAAAAGTTTTTTAGATAAAAATAATAGTTTATATTAACAAAAAAATACAAATTGTTATAAATTTGGAAACTACAATTGGAAGCATTATAACAATAGAAGTTTATTAAGCTCGGCTATTATTTGTGGAAAATATTTTCTCAAAATACTGTCTGCTTTTTGTGCAGCATCTAATTTACTTATAAAAGATTTATTCGGATTTTGCAATGTTTGTCCGGCTTCGATAAAATAAATTGCATCCTTCAGCTCTGAGTAATAATGTTGCTCCTCTGGGGTGAGAAATACTTTCGCACTCATTTGTTCAATAGTATTTTTAGTATGTTCATAAATTATTTTTACATATTCATCCGCTTGGCTGTTTTGTGTTTTGAAAGATTTATCTTGGCTATTGTAGTCACTAGATTGATTATAATCTTGCTCATTGTATTGTATCGGATTTGTTAATCCGCTTTGAAAAGAATTATCATATTGAGTTTGATAAACTTGAGGTTGCTGTATGTATGTTCGGTTTAGTGGTGTAACATACTGGCTTGGCATTTTATTTTGAATAATACCGCAAGCTGCTTGATGATATATTTTTGCTGTTTCAAGTTCCAGGTTATTATTAATTCTTTGTTGTTCAATTTGATGACGCTGAGCATTAAGCATTTTTTCGTTTTCAATTTTTTCTAGTTCAATCTGTAATCTGTTTTTTGGTCTATTCATATCCTTTACCTGCTTATTTGTAATTAGTGTCCTTTCTACATTTATTATTTACTATGTGCACATGACTTTCAACCCCATCTATAAAATTTGTAAAGCAGATATAACAATAATTGGCAGATTTTTGGTGCGCTAAAACGCAATATAATTAAATTAAAATCGATATTACTTATATTTATATATGTGTAACTAGCTGATTTATGGGAATATATTTACGGTATCTTACTTTTATTTTAATCAAAAAGCGAATGCTCAATTTTAGCGATAAGATTTGCAACTTGCTTTAATGCAAAATAATATTCTAAGTTATCCTGCATTTGTAATTCATCATCACATATACATGAATCCGAAGCTAATGCCCCTAATCTTGCTAAACACTTGACCTTTAATAAAAGGTGTCCCACTTCCCTTAGTTTTTCTTCCTGTTCTTCATTCTTAACTTCTATCATTTTTCCTCCTTTAAAATTGCATAAAAACAATTTTATCGAGAAAGAATTTACATATAAGCAAGCAACATAAAACATTTGCAAAAGTTAGTATTAACTACTAATCGTTGTTACAAAGAGATAAAGTATTAATTTTATGATAGAATGAAACAAACTAGGAGTGTGAATGGTTTATCAGAATTTAAGTATAGAAAATTTGATTTCGACCAAAATCTTTGATAATAAACCGAGTATTAAAGAGATAATAAATTTCATTGCCACGACTAATTCCGACTTAATGGATAATGATAGAGAATTTTGCTATTTGTTTGATGCAATTGCACTTAATAATGGTTATACCGAACAAACCTTGCCTCCATATTGGAGTATTGGTAGGGAAATATTTAGGTATAAAAAAGAAAATAATTTATCTGCTAAAGAAAAGACAAATCAAATATCACTGTCAATAAAATTACTAGATTTAAAAAAATATAATATAAAAATTGCTAATTCAAGTGGTAAGAAAATTTCTACGGCAAGAATTATTGATGCAATTTGGAACAATTATAATTATGCTTTTGAAAATGACAGGTTGCTTGTAAAAGTATTTGACTGTATTGCAATAAATAATGGGTATAAGTCTGAAGAATTGCCTAAGTATTGGAATATTATTAGAGCAGCATTTGATTATAAGAAAGACAAAGAACTGATAAAACAAAATAAAACAGTTAATTATACAATTAATGAATCAAATAAGGGTATTCCGATTGATTATAGAGTTCTTGAAGTTAGCGTTGATAAACTTGATATTGAACAAAAACTTAAAAATAAATTAACGAGTATAGGTTTAAAATCTATAAATGACATATTATCTGTTAATTCAGAATTTTACAAAGAAAATCATATTAATGAGTTTAAAAAAGCTGAAATATATGCAACATTAACTAAATATAATATTAAATCGGATATAAAATATATTCCCTCTGTTATTACACTTCCGGATATTTATTTTAAAAATTTGGATAAAATTTTTGATGCTGAAATAATGCAAATTTTGGATAAATATCGTATTAGAAATGTTGGTTTATTAGCTAACAAATTTCCTGACATCCTTATCAACGATGAACAGCTCATGGAGAACCCAAAAGTATTTGAATACATAGATAAAATAACAAATATACTAAACAAATATGGAATTAGTGACTGTCCTATTAATTTATCAGCATTTCAAATAGAAGATTTGAATAAATTAACTACGGATGAATTATTAGAAATTAATTATGCAGATAAAATTATAGAATGTATAAACCAAGCATTTTGTGGATTATCAATAAAAGAGCAAGATGTTTTATCGGCTCGTAATGGTTTGTATAACGAATTTAAAGCCAAATTTAAAAATATTCCTGATGAGATTTTATCGACTATAGATTCTATGTTTTCTGATGACAATATTGAATATAAACAAACTCCTGAAAAGAAAAATCTATTTGTTGAAAATAAAAAATACACCCTAGATGAAATCGGTCAAGAATTTGGAGTTACAAGAGAAAGAATTAGACAAATAGAAGATAAAGCATTGAAAAATTTCAACAAAGGTTTTCAAGACCTATTCCAGAAATACTATGAAGCTTTATCTCAATTATTTTCAGATAAGCGAAAATATTTAATAATTAAAGAATTCGACAAACTTTTAAAATATAAATCTCTAATAGATGTTATATGTAAAACATATGAAAATATACCTTTTTATATTGATTTTTCTATTGGATTAATCATTAAAGAAGGAATTCTTCTAGAAGATTTATTAGATGATGATTCAGTAGCAACTGATTTAAAAATTAAAATAGAAAAATTTGTTTATAAAGATTTTATCAAAATTAATAACCATAGAATCAAGAATACAAAAAATGATATTTTAATTTACTTTTTAAGAACTCATTGCAGAAAAGGCATAAAATTCAACGATTTTCAGAATTTATATATGGATTTTCTGATAAGCAATGGATTGAACGATAGAGATGACTTACTTTATTTTGATAATACTCTGTACAACAAATTATCTGTAATGGATTGCCTATTATTATCTCCAGGAAAGTTTCTCAGATATTATGATGTAGAATTAGCTAAAGATTTAGCAAAAAAACTAGATTTATCAAGTTATAAGGATATTGAAATTTCAAGCCGTAAATTATATTTAGAAAATCTAGAATTAATGCAAGAATATGAAATAGAAAATGAATATGAATTGCATAATCTTTTAAAGAAACATTTGCACAATAATTATATAGATTTTTCTCGTATGCCGATTATAAATTTTGGTACACCCAATCGAGAAAAGCAAATGGAAGATTTATTATATCAATTATCTCCTATTAAGAGTCGTGATTTTGCTTTGGCATATGAAGATAAATATGGTGTAGATACAAAAAACTTTATAGCAAACTACGCAAAATTAATAAATCAATATTTAATTAATGGTTATTATGTAATACATACAGAGAACCTAGATAATGAATATTTAAATGCCCTAAAAAATTTATTAATAGAAGATTTTTATTGGAAAGAAGATTTAGAAAATATTTATATATCGTTGTTTAATGATGGAAATATAAAAAATTTAAATGCACAAAATATTAAATTATTAAATTATACAATGACAAGTAATTGTATTTATTCTGATAGATTCAATTCATTAGCAGATTGTATTGAACATATTTTATTGAAAAGTAATATTTTTAATTTAAATATAAATAATAAATTTAGGACGCTGCATACTTTTTACCTTGTTTTTGCAAAGCTTAGAAACAATTTAGATATTATAGAATTTGATTTAGATAAATACATAAGTTTTAAAAAATTAGAATCAGTTGGACTTAATAAAAATGATTTATACGAATATCAAAATAAAGTTATTAATTATATTGGAGATAAATATTTTACAGTTATTTCACTTAAGAATGACGGTTTAAAATATGATAAATTAGATAAATTAGGGTTTGATGAATATTTTTATTCTTCAATTCTTATCAACAACCCCTCAATTCAATATAGAAAAATTCAAAATACATATTTGATGAAAAAGGGGGAAGAACAGTTTGAACTAAGTGATTTTCTAATATACATAATGGGAAAACTTAGGAAAATTGATATTTATGATTTATGTGATTATATAAAAACACAATATGGTCTTGATATAAATCGATACAAAATAGTAGCAATCACCAAAGAATGTAGTTTGTATTACAATCAAATTACAGAAAAAGTATACATAGATTATGATGAATTTTATAATGAAATATAATATCGGAGGTATTAAATGATTATTAACGACTTACTAAAAGAAGGTGTTGAAAAGAATTATGTTATCAAAACAGATCAGCGTAAAAAATTAACAATTGAAGGACAGCCAATAGTTTATGATGTATATAAAATTGACTTAAATGCATTGTATTACAACGATAAAAACGATAGAATTGCAACATGGATTAGTAAATATAAAGCAGAACATAATAATGAGGAATTTAATACCAACGATAGAGAAAATTACAACAACATAATTCAAGAATTTATAGTTGATAGTAATCAAGGGGCAATTGATAGAACCCAATCCAATATTGATTTAATAGGACAACAAGAACCTGGTGTTGTTTTAAATGATGGCAGGATTATTGATGGTAATAGACGCTATACTTGCTTAAGAAGACTTAAAGAACACAATGCAATGGCTAACGGATATTTTGAAGCCATAATATTAAACTATGATTTAAAGCATAATGAAAAACAAATAAAAATGCTCGAGTTATCTATTCAGTTAGGAGAAGATACAAAAGTAGATTATAACCCTATTGATAGATTAGTTGGTATTTATAATGATTTAATTGATAAAAAACTTTTAACTGTGAAAGAGTATGCTGATGCAACAAACGAAAAAACTTCTGAAATTGAAAAGAAGATAGAATTAGCAAATTTAATGGTTGATTATTTGGATTATATCAATGCTCCTTTGCAGTTCTATATTGCTCGTGAAAACGATATTGAAGGTCCTTTACATGAAATATTAAGAGCTTTACATAAATGTAAAACCGAAGAAGAAGCAGATAATGTAAAGCAAATATTATTTCATGAATTGTTAATGCGACCAGAAGGCGATATGACAAGATATATAAGGAAAACAGCTGATAATCTTGTATCTTCAAAACATGCTGAAACATTTATAGAAGAAACTTTTGAATGTATTGAAGAAACTCAAAAAGAGTTGCTTGCCCCTGAAAACCAAAATTTAGATAAAAAAGAATTAATCAACAAGGTTCGAAACAACAGTAATGTTAAAGAAAAAATGCAAAAAAGCAGAACAAAAATAATTGAAAAAAATGATAGAGAAAAAATTATAAATGAACCGGTTGAACTTTTAAATAAAAGTATTGATATTGTTGAGCATATAGATACAAATATCTTCAAAAAATTATCTGATGACCAATTAGATGATGTTAAACAATCTTTATCAAAATTAGAAAATATTGTTAATAACATAAGAGTATCATTAGAGGACTAATATGTTTAAACAAATTCCTCTAAAACCTGTATATTATGCACGAGAAAACAATATACTAAAAGAATTTTATATACCTGTTATGAAAGATTCTATTGTATATGATAGGGCTAGTGCGTATTTTTCAGCCAAAGCCTTATGTGATTGTGCTGAGGGAATTGAATACGTTGCACTTAATAAAGGACAAATTCGTATTATTTTATCAGAAGATATAGAGGAAGATGATTTTAAGAAAATCAAACTTGGATATGATTTAAAAGCTAAATTAAATCAAGGGTTGATTTCTAAACTTGAACTAATTGAAAAAACGGATGATAACATTAGAATTTATTCTAATCTCGCATATTTAATTGCAGAAGGTCTTGTTGATATAAAAATTGCATTTATGCGAAAAGGAACTTTTCACTACAAATTCGGAGTATATATTGATGCTGAGGGGAATGAAATAACCTCATGCGGCTCTGATAATTTAACAGATGCAGCTATACACAGAAATGGTGAATCTTTTGATATTACTTGTAGTTGGCTCTGTTCAGAATTTGATTATGGGAAAATTGCAAATAATAAAGAAAAATTTGAAAATTTATGGAATAACAAAGATATAGAAGCGATTGTATTAAAAGTAGATAATGTTGTTTTAAAAGAAATTATAAAATATAACAAAGGTAAATTAATTATGGATAATGCTTTTCTTAAAGAGAATTGTTTTATATTAGACTATGAAAACGAAAGATTAATTGGTATAAATAAACTTGAACAAAATATAGAGTTTAATGTCTTCAATAAAATACATCTTAGAAGGTTTGTCGAAAGTTGTGTTGGTAATAAAGTGGCATTCAAAGAAAATTTAACATATGTTGATTTTGAAAAAATTATTAATTTGTTTAAAAATAAACTTCCTAATGTTTCTTTATTTACAACAGCTACTCTAGATGAATATATTACTAGTAAACAAATGTACTTAAATGATAGAAAAGATTTAGGTATTCAGATAAAATTAAAAGATGATTTATGTAAAAATGAATTAGAAAAATATAGGCTAGTTTTAGCGAAAACAATGACCCGTCAATTAAGAGAACAACAATTGTGGGATTCTTTTTATATGTGCATGATGAAAAAATGCAGTAATTTTTCAGTCCCGGGCTCTGGCAAAACATCTTCTGTTCTCGGTGTTTTTGCATTCTTACAAGATTGCGGGAATGTAGATAAAGTTGTAGTTATCTGCCCTAAAAATGCTTTTGAATCTTGGAAAAATGAGTTTAATATATGTTTTAAGGATAAGCAAGAGTTAAAATGTTTTGATGTTCAAAGTAATATTCCTTCTCAGCAAAAGCATTACATTTTGAATTATGATTATAAACAATACAACCTGTTTCTTTTTAACTATGAATCGCTTAATGCTTATAAACAAGAAATTAAAAGACTTGTAAAAAATGGAACATTACTTGTTTTTGATGAAGTCCACAAAGCAAAAGGAATTAATGGAGAACGAGCTACAAATTCAATAGAAATTGCTAGAGATGCAAATTATGTAATAACAATGACAGGGACACCAATTCCTAATTCATACTTAGATATTTATAACAATTTGCACATTCTATATCCAAACGAATATGACAGTTTCTTTGGTTTTAAGGAGCAGCTTTTGAAAAATCCAAATGAATCTGAAAGGAATCTGATAAATGACAGAATTAAGCCATTTTATTGCAGAACTTCAAAGGAACAGTTATGCGTACCTCCGGCAAATCAAGATATATTCTACTTAGAAGATGCAACAAGTAATGAAAATAGAGCTGCTGAAATATTATATTCTAAGTATCAAAGAAATAAATTTGCACTAATAATCAGACTTTTACAGTTAGAATCTTGTCCTGAATTATTATTAGAGAAATTGGATTTTAGCGAATTTAGAGATATTTTAGATATTTCAATAGAACCTGATGAATTAGATTATTCTGATGCCTCAAGTGAACTTAAAGATCTTGTTCAAAACATTGGAACAACTGTAAAAACGAAAAAATGTATTCAATTGGTACAAAATTTATATAATGCAAATAAACCGGTTATTATTTGGACTTTATTTAGAAAATCAATTTCAAATTTAAGAACATTGCTTAATGAAATCGGTATTCCATCAGAAGAAATTACAGGTGGAACATCAATGGAAGATAGGAAAATAATATTAGATAAATTCTTAAACAATGAAATTAAAGTATTAATTACAAATCCTCAAACGCTTGCTGAATCAGTGTCATTACATTCAATATGCCATGATGCTATTTATTATGAGTATAGCTATAACTTGGTTCATTTATTGCAATCTAAAGATAGAATTCACCGTTTAGGATTACCGGATAATCAATACACTCAATATTACTATTTGCAAACATTATTTAAAATTAATGATATTGATTACTCATTAGACGAAATGATATATGACCGTTTAAAATTAAAGGAACATATAATGCTAGAAGCAGTTGATGATGGAAAACTTGAAAGAGTATTTACAGAACAAGAAGATATTGATGCTATATTCAAAAAATTAAATATCTAAAACTTGTTCCAATACATACTTATTATTCAACCAAAAGCATTGTTTTGTTAATTTTCTGCCATCGGGGAGTTCGTAAGTATCAGCCTTATTTTGCCCGTGTGGTCTTACGTGACTTCCTTTGTTAAAAGATTGTCCCGGCAAATTATTAAAATCACGTCCGTTTTTATTTGTTATTTTAACGCCTTCTTTAATTACCTTAACTGTTTCAGCCCATACTTTATGGACTTCTTCAATGTCGGCTACCGGCATGTTCCAAAATTTCACATTATCTAAGTATAATTCGTTATTTTTATCAAACTTGAATATGATAAACATAAATTTTGTAGAAGAAAACAGGTTATACATAAATGAGTCTTCCCATTCTTCTTTAATTATTTCAGTAAATTTAAAAGTCGGGAAAGACATACTTTCTTTGATTTTCTTGTCTCCATACTCAATTCGTATCGTTTTAGGAACAATATTTGCTTTCGTAAATTCTTCTGTCGCTGCAATATTTCCTTTTATACCCAAAATAGAAGCGATAATTCTTTCATTAACATTTTTCATTGCAGGATTCAATTCAAATTCTTTTATAAGTTCTTTTTGTGATTTACCGAAATATGGTTTGATTTTGTTGATAATATAATTTTCAAAACCTTGTTTTTCAAGTTGTTTTTCGTTATCAATTACAGATTCTTCTTTTTCTTGGTTTAAAACATAATTGTTCAGAATATATGTCATGTAAGATTGTTTAAGAGAATATGCCCTTTGATTAGCTTTGATAGTATTAAAAGGTTGTGGTCTTAAATCTTTTTCTCCGCCTGTGCCTTTACGGCAAGCTCCAAGATAAAGTGTGTCTCCTTCTGATAATTCATGAGCTTTACCTTCTTTTATTTTTTGAACAATCTTTTCCCAATCCTGTTTAATAACAATCAAATCTTTTTCAGGATATTCATATAAAAGAGTTTCTAATATTTTAAAATCAGTAACGGGTACATCTTTGAAATATTCATAGTACATCAATAAAAGTGTTTTATTCTTATGCCAAAAGCTGCTATCCTCAAAAGACTTATTAACTTCTGTCATATAGTCAATTATATTTAATACAAGTCTTTCTTTTGCTACATATTTATTTGACTTATTTTTTATGCACGGGGTAACTTTTAATTCAACACCTAATTCAATAAAATCAGCTTCTGCACGGCTGTTTACTTTTCTTTCAAACCAACATTCCTCAAACATTTGTCCAACGTTACCTTTATTTTTAGCGGTTCCAAGTCTTCCTGTCGTGTCAATTTGACCAAAAGGAATGTTTATAGCTTCTTTTGACCTTTTTAATAATTCCGCTTTTGAATTGTAACGTTTTTCTTGCATAGTTACCACCTCGCTGATTTTATGGTATCATAACAATGGAGTAATACAAGAATGTTAAGTCGTGGGAAGAAAATAAGAGTAGTTGAATTATTCGCTGGCGTAGGAGGTTTCAGGGTAGGTCTTGAAAGAAGCTCTGATTTATTTGAAACAATTTGGGCTAATCAATGGGAACCGGGAAGAAAATCTCAATACGCATATGATTGCTATGCTAAAAATTTCGGTAAAAATCACAATTGCATAAATGAAGATATAGCATTAGTTAAAGACCAAATACCAGAGCATGACTTACTCGTTGGTGGTTTTCCATGCCAAGATTACTCTGTTGCAAGAACAGGTGCAAAAGGTATTCAGGGCAAAAAAGGTGCCCTGTGGTGGGATATTAGAGATATTGTAGAAGCCAAAAGACCTAAATATATTTTGCTTGAAAATGTGGATCGCTTATTAAAATCTCCTGCAAAACAAAGGGGGAGAGATTTTGGAATAATTTTAAGATGTTTGTCTGACCTAGGTTATGCAATAGAATGGCGTGTCATAAATGCGGCTGAATATGGCTGTGCACAGAGACGCCGTAGAACATTCATTTTTGCGGTAAATGAATCAACCGATTTTTATAATCATTTAGCAAATGACGATAAGTTTAATATCATAACTAAAAACGGATTCTTTGCCGGAGAGTTCTTAATAGATAAAACAAATTTAAGTATCAACAATATTGACATTTACACCATATCGAAAGATAAATACAAAACATTAGATGTATTCTCTGATAAGTTTGCAGCTAAATTCTGTAATTCAGGTGTATGTGTAAATGGAAAAGCATACACAATAGAAACAACGCCTATAATGCAGACGCCGAAGACATTAAACGAAATCTGTGAAGACGGTGTCGTTGATAAGAGATTTTTCTTGAATGGCAGTACAGAAAAATGGCAATATTTGAAAGGTGCTAAGCGTGAAGAAAGAAGGCGCCCCAACGGAGAAATATATTACTATACAGAAGGTTCTATGTCTTTCCCTGATAGAATGGATTTGCCAAGTAGAACAATGCTCACAAGTGAATCTTCTTTGAATAGAAGTACACATGTTATTATTGATAAATTATCACAACATTTAAGATTATTAACTCCAACAGAATGCGAAAGACTTAACGGATTCAAAGACGGTTGGACTGATACAGGAATGCCTGAAAAATTTAGATACTTTGTTATGGGCAATGCTCTTGTAGTGCCTTTGATTGAAAGAATGGGTTCAAGAATGTTGAGTATAATGGATTATACAGATTCTGTTCAAGAGTACGCAATAGCATAATTACAATTTACAATGATAAAACAAATTGAAATACAAAATTATAGAGGATTTAAAAAACATAGAATAACCTTTCACAAAAATGTGTTACTTGTGGGGAAAAATAATGCTGGTAAATCTACTATTATTGAGATTTTAAGAGTGTGTTCCCTAATATTACTAAAAGCTAAAACGGCACACTATATACCAGTACCTTCTTGGATATCTGAATGGAAGTCTGAAGAAAGTAGATATAAAATAAAAGGAATTTCCCCTGATATAAAAGGATTAATAAAGCAATATAAAACTATATCTCACAGGTACAATTATGAGCAAACATATGCAAAAATTACATTTCAAAATAATTTTGTAGTTGAAATATATTATTCACTAGACGAACATATTTTTGCAATATTGCATAAGCCTGATGGTAAGAATATAAAAATTAAAAATAAAGAAAATATCGAAAGTATACCTAAAATAGCAGTATTACCTCAAATAGGGCCATTACTTATAGAAGAAAAGGTTATAGGAGAAGATTACGTTAAAAAATCTGAATTATTACCTGTTACGTCATTACACTTTAGAAATAAGTTATATAATAACAGTGAAAATATTGAAGAATTAAAAACTCTTATTAATAGTACTTGGCCTGATTTAAATTATGAGTCTTTAACTGCAAATGAAGAATCAATACTTAATTTGTTAGTAAGAGATGCTGATTTTGTTGCAGAAATTGGTGTGATGGGACATGGCTTACAAATGTGGCTACAAATACTTTGGTTTTTAATTTGCAACAAAGATGCAACAAGCTTAATTATAGATGAACCTGATGTATATCTTCATGCTGATTTGCAAAGACGTTTGCATTATTTGTTAGATGGAACCGGAAAACAAATCATATTAGCAACACATTCTCTCGAATTTATAGTAAATACCAATCCAAATGATATTTTAATTGTTGAAAAATCAAAATCAGTATCTGGATATGCTAAAAATGTACCAGGAGTTCAAAAAATAATTGATGATATTGGTTTATCCGCAAATATTGAACTGATAAAGTTTGCAAGTGCTAAAAAATGTATATTTGTTGAAGGTAATGATGCAAAAATATTAAGAATATTTTATAAAACTTTATATAAGAATTCAAAATTTGCAGATATCCCTTGTTTTAAAACTCAAGGCAAAAGTGCCCGTAATAAAGTTTTATGGGCAGAAGAATTTGTAAATGCTAGTTGTGGCAATAGCATAAAAATTTATTGTTTATTTGATAGGGACTATTCTATTGATGATAATCAAGAATTTATTAAGACAGCAGAGAAAAAGAATATTAATGTACACATTTGGAAAGCAAAAGAAATAGAAAATTATTTATTAAACACTGATGTACTTTTAAGACTAATTAATGCAAATGAATATAATCTTTCAAAAAGTGATTTAGAGAATATTTTAAATAAGATTTTAGATGACTTAAAAACTGATATTATAGATAACTTATCAACTCAAATTAAAAAGCATGATTGCTCTCTTGAAATTTCAACAACAAATAAGATTGCAAGAAGTATTACGGATGACAATTGGAATACTTTAGAAAATAAACTTTTGTTCGCTCCCGGTAAAGATGTCTTATCTAAGTTACGCGAAAAAATACAAAATGAATATGGAATATCTTTTTCAGATCAAGCCATTGCTCAAGAATTCAAAAAAACAGAAATTCCAATAGAAATATCAACGTTTTTGAGAAACTTTAACTAATTTTTTTAAACTGTATTGAACTCGCTAAATTCTTCCCAATCGTTTGGGTCGCCGGTTCGTTTTAGGTAATATTTACCGCCGTCTATTGCGACCTTACCGCAAGAGCAAAATTTAAAATCGTGTACGCTCGTTGATGCTACTATATCACCGCAATGTTTACACTTAATTCTATTTCTTATTATTTTTCTTTCCATTCTTAATCCCTCATATTTTCACAAAAATTATATCGAGTAAGAAAAATATTTAAGCATATTGTTTGCAAAAGTTAGCAATTTATATTTTCCCAAAATTTACAGAATTTTTCTGTGGCTCGGAATGAGGGTGGCTGTTTGTGTTTTTGTCCCCTCCCCGCCCCTTTGAAGTTGCGTTGAGTGGACAAATATAA
>CALUWB010000028.1 GCA_944324375.1 Candidatus Gastranaerophilales bacterium
ACACGGTCGTAAAGACTCATTGCGGTGAAAATACTTGGAGGGCCACTTCCTGGGAAGATAACTAGTTGCCAAGTTCTATATTAAATAAAAAGATTGAATTTGATGGATTTCAGGTTCAATCTTTTTTTATGACCCACCCTCCCCTCTCGCCGACGATACTCAATCGTCGTCTCGGCAGAGTCATCCCGAACAAACGCTTGCAGGTCTTTCAAGAAGATAACTAGTTGCCAAGTTCTATATTAAATAAAAGATTGAATTTGATGGATTTCAGGTTCAATCTTTTTTTATTACCCACCCTCCCCTCTCGCCGACGATACTCAATCGTCGTCTCGGCAGAGTCATCCCGAACAAAAGCTTGTAGGTCTTTCAAGAAGATAACTAGTTGCCAAGTTCTATATTAAACAAAAGATTGAATTTGATGGATTTCAAGTTCAATCTTTTTTATTACCCACCCTCCCCTCTCGCCGATGATACTCAATCGTCGTCTCGGCAGAGTCATCCCGAACAAAAGCTTGTAGGTCTTTCGAGAAGATAACTAGTTGCCAAGTTCTATATTAAATAAAAAGATTGAATTTGATGGATTTCAGGTTCAATCTTTTTTTATTACCCACTCTCCCCTCTCGCTGGTGATACTTAATCTGATCTGTATCCATATGAGCAGAAAAATATGAGTTAATCCTAGCCAAAAGTTAATCCCCAAATACAATCATTGGAATCTCTCTTTCTAGTGCAAATTTCTTTAAGAAATCAAGTCTTGATGATTCATTTTGCATAAAATTAATCACATTCTCGACATGATTACTTTGACTATATGCAAATACTCCCATTACATTAGGATTTGAGGCATACATTTCATTGTATTCTCTATTCCCATTTCTTACATTCGAGTTTATAGTTGCGAATGTTTTGATAATTTTTTCTCTGAAATCTTTAGGGTCTATTTCTGTGAATGGTTTATTTTCATTTTCTTTTATAAATCTGACATATTCTGCATCATTCATTCCTGTTGTTTCTTTTATCATATTTGAAATATACAATCTGTCAGATTCTCTTTCACCTCCGAAAATATAACGTTTTTTAAAATCAGCAATAGATTTTCCACAGCCGGAACCAGCATCTGTATTTCCACCACCGTGGACATATTTGGTATCAACATCTAATATAACACCTTGTGTTCTAAAGAATCTATATTTTGATTCAGGTCTTTCAGCATAACTTACTGATAATAATACGTCAGAATCAACTAAACCAAATGCATCAAATTTAGCTAGTTGGTTTGCATAATCAAGTCCGTGAACAAAGAATTTTATATTACCTGTATCAACAGCTGTTTCTTCACCTTTATTATTTAAACCTTTTGCAGAAATCCCTTTAGAAATTGAACCTTCAGGGAAACCTAGTGCTTCCCAATCTTCAACTTCATTGTATTTTAATACTACTAATCCGTCATTATCAACATAAACACCTTTTAAATTAGTACTACCATCAGAATTAATATGGGTAATGGCTTGTTTCATAACTGATGATGTTGGAATTTTAGTTACAGGAAGGAGTGGTTGTGATTTTTTTAGTTCTGTAACATAGTTTTTAATTCTTACTGCATAATTATCTGCTAAATCACCATAACTAATTGGATTACCACTTTCATCAATTCTACCTTTACCTATTGTTGTATCGTGGAAGGTATTATCAGTTTTTACAGCTTTTAAATCTGCATGAGTAAACATCATAGCCATATCAAACAGATTATCTTGTTGTAAATCATAAGCTACAGATTGAAGTCTTTTTTCTAATTGTTCAGGAATAATATTCCCCTCTTTATCTCTTGCAGTATTTACATATTGCAACCATTCGTGATGTTTAATTAGTGTATATAGTTTAATTTCTTCATCTTTTGATAGATTAAATTTCTTACCAATAAAGAATGTATCAAAACTACTTTCATCTGCATGAGTCGGATCAGAAAATCCTTCACGTTTCCTAATATCATGCATTAGAGATGCTAACATCATTATTTTTTTATCAGATTCATTTAATTCATTAAATTTAGGATCTTGAGTTACTTTTTGCATAACTTTCAATGAATGTTGCATAATATCAAAATCGTGAGTTGAATGTTGTCCTTTACCTATCGTTGTTCTTAATTCAGGTAATGCATCAATAATTTCATTTAAGAATTTTTCAACCTCAGGATTATTAGATTTAATACGATTATTTTCAGAGAATCTTATTACATCGCTTCTTAAGTTTTCGACAACTTCTTTTGTTTTAGGATCTGTAATTTGAGCAAGTTTTTTACCGTTGTTTAGGTTAACCGGATAACCTGTAATTGAGAATCCTGTTTCTTTATTAGCTTTGTTATGATGGAGTTCAAATCCATAATAGTCATAAACTTTTTGTCTTTCTTCTCTTGATAAATCTTTTACTTTTGATAAAACAGTTTTTATAAAATCATCTTTTGAATATTCTTGAGTAATAGAAATATTAGCAAAATCATTATCTGATAATTTTGCTAATGATTTTGATAAATTACTCATTGAATTATTAAAGTTTTCAACTTTTGTATCAGGTTTTAATGGAGTAATATCAACCCCCAAAGAACGAACAATCGCAGGTAGTAATTTACAATATTGCTCTTGATTTCGAGGTATTAATGGAAAATCTTTAGCTAAATCATCTGATATTTCAAATAAGCCTGTATTATTAGCAACTAAGTTACGTAATATACCTCTTTTTTCTTCAATAGGAATTTCGTTAATATTTTGTTTTCCTGCAAGTAATGGGAACTGAGCAGCTACAAGCAAATCTGTTTCGTTCATTTTATTAACTTGTTCTCTACCTATTGTATTCTTAAGTTTTTGGATATCTTTATATGATATTTCTCCATAATTTTTTAACAAAATAGAAATTTGTTCTGCTGTTAACTCATTCTCTTTGAATTGTTTTATTAAATTGTCAGCATAATCCAATTTAGTTTTGTCTACTTGAAAAATAATATTGCCAACATTATCCATAAAGTTTTCATTATTAAATAATTTTTCATCAGAAAATATTTTATTGATCCAATTTACTTGTTCTGGAGTATATGTGTTTTTAATAATATTTCCAGCTTTACTTATAAAGTTTTCATTATTAAATAATTTTTCATCAGATAGAATTTTATCAATTATATCTGATTTTGATTTTGCTTGTTCTAGAGTATATGTGTATTCAATAATATCTCCAGCTGTACTCATAAAGTTTTCATTATTAAATAATCTTTCATTAGATAGAATTTTATCAATCATATCTGATTTTATTTTTGCTTGTTCAGGAGTATATGTGTATTTAATAATATCTCCAGCTTGATTCATAAAGTTTTCATTATTAAATAATCTTTCATCGGATAGGATTCTATCGGCTATTTTTGCTTGTTGTGAATTATTTGTAGATGCAATAATATTTCCTGCATTATTCATAAAACTTTTATTACTATATAATTTTTTATCTAATAGTATTTTCTCTATCAAATCAGATTTTACTTTGAATTTTTCAGTGTTATTGATTGAAATAATAATATCTGTAATTTCATTCATTACATTCTTATTATTATATAATTTTTCATCAGATAAAATTTTATCTAGCATATTAGATTTTATTTTTGATTGTTCTAGATTTTTAATTGAGTTTATTGATGTTGTTGCATATTTTATTATATTTGGATTCCTGTATAGTCTTTTGTCTGTTAAAATTCTTTTTGCAAAACGTGCTTTTTCTGGAGTTGTGATAGATGAAATTATACTATCTGCTTCCTCCATGATTTTTTTATCGTCATATAATTCTTTATTAGAAAAAATAGTGTTTGCAATCATATTTTTATCACTAGTATCTGTAAAATAAATTATATTGCTTAATTTATTCATTATATTGGGGTTATTATAATATTTTTCATTTGATAAAATTTTATCAGTAATAAGAATATTATGTTTATTAAGGTTTTTGCTAAGATCTTTATCCATATTGACAAGTTTTTTTTCTACTTGTGGTTTTATTCGTTTAAATTCTGTATCCGAAAGTTCTTTATATCCTAATTCGTTATTTCTTTTTTTTCTATCTTTTAAGTTCTGTTGTTTACTTAAGCTTTTAAATGTAATTGTACTATTGTGAGCTAATTTTGTAATATCTGATTTAGAAAAAGTTGGATTTAGTATGATGTTTTTGTCTGAATATTTATCATAAGCTCCTCTAAAGTAGGTATTATGGATATTTTTAGGCATACTAATATGTTTTGTATCTTCTTTTTTGTTTTGATACAAAGTATTTACGGGGTAATTAAATTGTTGTATTTTGCCTAAATCCATACAGAATTAACCTATTTGAATAAAACATAAACAAAAAAATATTTGCTCTTTTGTATAATAAAAAAAATTCTAATTATTAATTGTAAATATTTGTAAAAAAAATAAAAAAATAAAAAATATAAGATATATTATATACTTTATATATATAAACAAAGAAGAGAGGATATAGCTATGGTATCAGTTAACGGAACATCAGGTGTAAATAGTGATTATACGATAAAAAAAACTAATCAAGGTACTAATACTCAGTCTACAAGTAATGAAACGAGTATTTTTAGTGTTTCTAATCCTGATACAAAAGCTGTTTCTACTACATCTGAAACTCAAACAGTTGATAATCAAAAAATTTCTGAGGCTAAAAAATCTTGTGAATCTGATTTTGCTTCTTTAAGAGCATCAGGTGTCAATGTTTCTGATTGGGATCAAAATAATACTTGTACATTATCTTATCAAGGAGCAAAAGCTACTGTTGCAATTGATAGTAATGGCCAAGTGAGTTTTGGTGGTAATATTGATAAAATAATGAATCATTTAAAAGAGGCTAATACAGAAGAAAAGCAATCTGTTGATAATATGAATAAATTTTTAGAAAATATTGATGGAGAAGTTGTAGATCAAAAATTGTCATCAGTTAAAGTGAATGGTAAGGAAACTCAAGTTATGGAGTTTCTTGTGAAAACTTCTGATGGAAAAGTTGAAAGTCGTTATTTAGATGATAAAGGCAATGAAGTTAAAGCAGATTAATGGATAATTATAATTCCATTTATAATTGCGAATTCTCCTTCATCTAGGTATTCAATTGGAGATGTGATTAAATAACATTCATCTGTTTGTGTAAATGTTTCAAGTTTATCTTTATTAATAAGATTAAGCTTTTGTTTTTCAAATGTCCAAGTTTCTAAATCACTATGTTTATTATAAGGGTCTAATACATATATAGAATTATCTGAAATTCCAACAAATGATACAAAATGACCTTCTTGTCTTATAAATTCTTTGTTGTATCTTTTATAAATGCCGATATTAATTATTCCTTGACCTTGTAATTGAGAAATATTTATATCTTTTGATTTTTGGTATTTTTTGTCTGCATTTATAAATCCATAGTATGCGATGTTTGATTTTATATTATTATTTTTTAAGAATTTATCTATTCCTTTGCATAAATTATTAACAGTTGTTCCTGTTTGTTTAGTTCTTTCATAATTTGCAAGAGTTTCTACTAAATTAGGCTGATTAAGATTAAATAGGTTTATTATTGTATTAGCGGAACTTACAGGTCCACAATAGTATTCGTTTTCTTGTTTTAGGTTAGAGTATCCTTCATCTGAAAATGATGGAAGTGAAAAAATTATCAAAAATAAAATAATTAAAATCTTTTTCATAGATTTTATTATAAAACAAAATAATAGAATTATTACAAATCTGGACTTATTCGCTTTAATTGGTACAATAGAATAAGGTAAAGTTTAGGTTGGAAGGGTTTTATGAGTAAAACATTAGTTTTAATTGATGGGCATGCTTTGGCATTTAGGCAATATTTTGCATTGGAAAGAACTGCGATGAAAAATTCTCAAAATCAACCAACTTGGGCTGTTTATGGGTTCTTTAAAGCTATTTTTGATTTATTAAAGAAAATTAAACCTGATTCTATTGCTGTTACATTTGATGTATCCCATCATACTTTTAGAACCGAATTATATGAGGATTATAAAGCTAATAGAGAGTCTATGCCGGATTCTTTATCTGTACAAATGGGATTTATTGTAGAAGGTTTACAAGCTTTTGATATTCCAATTTATACAAAAGAAGGTTTTGAAGCTGATGATTTAATTGGAACAATTTCAAAAAGAGCTACTGAAAGAGGGGATAAAACACTTATATTAACAGGAGATCAAGATTCTTTTCAATTAATAGATAAGGAAGGCTTTGTCAAAGTTTTAATTCCTTCAAAAGGTGAATTAGTCGAATATAGTTGGAAACAAGTCTTTGATAAACTAGGTGTTTATCCAAATCAAGTTGTTGATTATAAAGCACTAAGAGGGGATACTTCTGACAATATCCCAGGAATTAGAGGGATTGGGCCTAAGACTGCTCAGCAATTATTAGAAAAATATGGTAATTTAGAAGCTGTTTTAGATGATTGTGATAATATTGAGAAAAAATCTGTAAAAGAAAAAATATGTGCAGAAAAAGATGTTGCTATATTAAGTAAAACTTTAGCTACTATTATTAGAGATGTTGATATAAATTTTGATTTTGAGAAAGCTGATATTATTCTGCCTAATATAGATAAAGTAACAGAATTTCTTAAAAAAATGCAATTTTATTCTTTTGTGAAAAATATCAATCCTATATTATCTTCTTTTAATCCTAACGAAGAACCCCAAGAACAAAAAATTATTCCTATTTTAGAGCAAAAAAAAGAAGTTGCATTTGATAATGGACAATTAGGGCTTTTCTCGCAGGCTGTAAAAGAATCTGTTGGCGATACAGAATTTGAATCTGTAAAAGTTGATGATTCTAATATCGATGCTTTAATTTCTGAAATTAAAGATGCTGGCATGTTGGCGATAAATTTTTATGTTGAAAATGAAAATAAAATAATTGGTTTTTCAATTGGTTTAAATGATAAGGGATATTATTTATCTGAAAATTATTTATTAAAAATAAAAGATGTTTTAGAAGATGGAAAAATAAAAAAATATTTTTATGATGCTAAACAAGCAATTAATATATTAAAAGATAATAATATTGAATTAGCTGGTTTAGATTATGATGTTCTACTTGCAAGTTATGTTAAAGATCCAAATAGAAATCATTCTTTAGATTTTCAATCAATGGACTTTTTGAATCATATAATGCTAAATAAAGTTGAAATTACTTCTGATTGTACTGATACAATGTGGAAATATGCTGCTGATGAAGGATATACAATATTAAAATTGACTGATTATTGGAAAAATAATTTGTCAGAAAATGAAAAAAATATTGTAGAAAATATTGAAATTCCTTTAACAAAAGTTCTTGCAAAAATGGAATATACTGGTGTTGCTATTGATGTTGATTATTTAAAACAGTTATCTTCTTATATGACTGAAAAACTTGCTGAATTAGAAGAATTTATATATCAATTGGCAGGTGGTCCTTTTAATATTAATTCTCCAAAGCAAGTTGCTGAAGTTTTGTATGATAGATTAGAAATTAAAAATAAGAAGAAAAAATCTCGTTCAACTTCAGCTGAAATATTAGAAGAATTAGCTTTAGAATATGAAATATGTGACTATATTTTACAACATCGAAAATTCTCTAAGTTAAAATCAACTTATACTGATTCTTTACCAACGTTAATTTCAAAAAGAGATGGACGCATTCATACAACATATAATCAAGCAACTACAGTTACTGGTCGTTTATCTTCTTCAAATCCGAACTTACAAAATATCCCAATAAGAACAGAAGAAGGAAATAAGATAAGAAATGCTTTTTGTTCTCAAGATAAGGAGCATAATATAATATTATCTGCGGATTATTCTCAAATAGAATTAAGATTATTGGCTCATGTATCTGGTGATGAACATTTAATAGAAGCATTTAATTCTGATATCGATGTTCATACATTAACAGCTTCAAAAGTATTTGGAGTGAAAATAGAAAATGTTACAAAGGATATGAGAAGAAAGGCAAAGGCTGTAAATTTTGGGATTGTATATGGGCAATCAAAATACGGACTTGCAAAAGCTTTGAATATTTCTAATAATCAAGCACAAGATTTTATTGATAAGTATTTTGAGTCTTATCCAAAAATAAAACAATATATGCAGGATAAAATAGATTTTGCTAATAAATATGGTTATGTTGAAACCATATTAGGTAGAAGAAGATACTTAGCAGCAGAATTGGGTAGTTCAAATTATCAAATGAGAGAGTTTGCTCAAAGAGCTGCAATTAATCAGCCGTTACAAGGTACTGCTGCTGATTTGATAAAACAAGCGATGATTAAAGTTGATGAAGAACTTAATATAAGAAAATTATCAGCTAAAATGATTATGCAAGTGCATGATGAACTTGTTTTTGAATTACCAAAAGAAGAGCTTGATGAAGTTAAAAATTTAGTACAAGAATGTATGGAATTAGGTCAGCCTCTAAAAGTTCCGTTGTTAGTTGATATAAATTATGGTGAATCATGGAAAGAATAATTAAAATATTTTGTTTATTAGTTATATGTCTTTGTGGAGTGTCTTATTCTATTGCAAATGCTTCTGCTCAGACTTCGCAATCTACTCCACTTGGGATTCCTCAAAATGTTACTCAAGCACAGTGTATTAAAACATTTAATGTTGGATTTGAAAAATTATTTCTTTTAACTGAAGCTGCTATTTCTCATAATAATTTTACTATTGAAGAAATTCAGTCACAAGGTGGGTATATTGTTTTTTCATATTATCAGTATAAGTTTTTAGTTACTGTTTTTACTTTTGGTAATAATAAGGCGATTTTAAAAATTTCTCCTTGTAATAACAACTATAATTTCCCTCCTTTGATTGTTAGAAATATATTTAATTATATTAATCAAAATCAGTATAAAAAATTTTAATAAAAAGGACTTAAGTAAATCTTAAGTCCTTTAATCTTTTATGTTTAATTTTATATTAATCGATATTGAATCTATCAGTTATGTGAACAATTTCTTCTGTATCTTTAAAGATTTTATCTCCAGCAGCTTTGTAGATTCCACCTCTTCTACCATTTTCGTTTGCTGCGAATGCGATTGGTGAGAAATCTGTTCCGATTACTGGGTTAACTCCTTTTTGTACTAAGTTATTTAAGTTTTTAGTTGTTTCTTGACCTACTTCATATCCAAATAATGTTGGGTAGATTACAATTTTGTCAACGTTGTTAGCGCTAGCGATAATGGAGTTTCTGTTATTGTTGTATAATGAAGAGTTTGTTAAATCAATGTATAAATATTCTCCATTTGCAAATTCTGTTGTATTAGCTTTTGTTCCAAAGATTTCTGCGTAGTTAAATTTGTTATTTTCAGGGTTGATAATTGCTAAGTGATCGCTAGAGCAATCATTTATAGAGATTCTGTCTCCAGAAGTTTGAAGTGTTCCTGCAATATTAATATTTTTAACTTCGTTATTACCTTTAGCTTTTGCTGTTACATTTTTTGCATTGATAGTTGTTCCGTCAACAGTTAAGTTACCATTTGTTGATTCTACAAGAACATCATTATCTGCTGTTAAGTTTATATTGTTATCAATTGTTAGGTCTCCAGTAGTTTTTGTAAGATTTACGTTTTTACCTGTTGCATTAATTTTATTTGTAATCATATCGATAATTGATACAGTTCCTTTTGAATTTGCAATGAAGTTGTTTCCAACTGTTCCAGTAATTGTTATATCATTGTTAGTATCAAAACTAGCATCTGTTGTTGCATTAACAGTAACTGTGTTTTTGAAGTTTGTATTTTTAGCTGCGATGTTATTAGCTGTTAATTTTGCTGTGTTGATAATTGAGTCAATGATATTTAAGTTTGCTTTGTTTTCTACTTCAAATAAACCTGATATGTTTGAATCTTTGAATGTTAATTTATTATCTGTTTTGAATTGTGCATTTTCTGCATTAACTTTGATATCACCATTGAAGTTTGCATTGTTTTTTGCAATTACGTTTTTGCCTTTTAAGTCTGCATTGTTAAATTTAGAGTTATCTTTGATTTCAACATCTTTGTTTGAATGTGCTTTAAATAATTTTTCAATAGCTGTATCAATGAATGATAATTTTTCGTTGCTTGTAAATTCTGCATTATTTGCTACGGCACTTATATCTCCTGCATAATTTGAGTTGCTTGATTTAATGCTGTTTGCACTCATTTGTGCAGTGTTGAAGTTTGAATCATAAATATTGATAGAATTATCTGCTGTTAATTGTGTATTTCCAGTAACATTTGCATCCCAGATTGTGATTTTATTTGTTGTGTACAAATCAGCATTACCAATTTGACTAGGAGTTCCATGATTTCCTGATTTATCCCAAGATCCAACATAGATTTCACCATTAGAATCTACTATTAAGTTATTTGAGATAATTGAATCCATTAATTTTAAAATTTTTCCGTCATTTTGGATAAATGTTGCATTATTTGCATTTACAACTACTTCTCCGTTGTAGCTTGAATCTTGAGATATAATATCTTTTCCTTTAAATGTTGCAACTGTATTTTGTTTTCCTAAGATGTTTTCCCAAATTGAACCAGTCGCAACTTTAATATTATTTGCTACAATATTGTCATTTGCTTCTGCTTTTAATGCTCCTTTTGTTTCAATGTTATTAAGATTAATGTTTTTGCCGAAGAAACTTGTTAATTTAGAGTAGAATGTTCCAGCTGTATTGTCTGCTATTAAGTTTTTATCAGTTTTAAATTGTAATTCGTTGCCTGCTGTTAATTTATATTTGTTAGTAAATGCTTTATTAATATTTAAATCAGAACCATTTTTTGTAAATGATAAAGTATTTTTAGCATCTGCTGTTAAGATTCCTCCAACATTTGGATTTACGAAATGTAAGTTTTCAGGAGATGTAAATTGAGCATTTTTTGCTACGTCTAATAATATATTTCCACCAATTGCTGTGTTTTTGCAAATAACACTATCATTATGTTCCCAATATGTATGACCAGATAAAGGTCCTTCTATTTTAATTGTAGGTAATGAGAATGATGCTTCACCTTTAATAGTTGAATCTGCTACATTAATACCTTTTAATTGTGAGTGAGCAAATAAGTTTCCTAATGTACTATTACTGATAATAACATCTCCCCAAGCTGTTAAATTAGTTGAACCAGAAACATTACTATTGCTTACTTTAATATCTCCAAATAAATCATTTTCACCTATTAATAAATCCCATAATTCATCCCAAGAACCTGGAAGATGAACATTTGATCTAACTGATAAATTTCCATTTACATTTGAATCTACAATATTTACAGTTTTAATAGGAGAAGAAATTGAAACATTTCCTTTGTCTGTAATTAATTGTAAACCACCATTAGGAGTTTTAATAGATGTTGTAGCAACTTGAATAGTGTTTCCAGATTCAAATTTTACACCTTGTGTATTTCCTGTTGCTACAAAGTTAGCACCATCTGTTGTTTGTAAAACAACATTTCCTTTGCTAGCTACTAAATCTGCATTTTTAATATCAATACCTTTAGCTAAAATATTGATATCGCCAGCTTCTATTGATGTATTTCTCCATCCTGTTCTCCAATCACCTTTTTCAAAAACTATAACGGCATAATCATTATCATATCCTGCCATGTCGATTTTATTTTTAAGTGTAGTTTGATCTGCTAAATCAGTATATTTAATATCTGTTAAGTTTTTAGTTGTAAACATTATGCTACCAGATGTTTCAAATTGTCCACCTTGCATAAGCATACCGTTAGGGTTAGAAATGATAATTTGTCCTTGTTCTCCAGTTACTCTACCTGCAAAAGTTGACATCCCATTTAATACATTATTTAAAACAACATGATTGCCATTTGCGAAATTTAGTGTTTGGTTGCTCCCAACATTTAATTGTCCCCAATTGATAACTGCATTACCATTGAAGTGTAAAGTTGCTTCATTTTTTAAAAGTCCGCCATTTTCAAAACCTTGGAAGCCTCCACTAGAACTTACAATATTAGCTCCGTTTGCACCAGTTCCACCAGTAAATGTATTATTTCCTAATACATCTCCTGTCATTTGGTAACCAAATGCTGTTTGAAAACTTAAGAAAGATGCGCATAATGTGCTTGCAATAACTTTTTTTACTAAATTCCCCATTTTTTTATTCCTTATAACTTAACAAATAAAACTTACCACTTACTAATTTATAAAGTTTCATGCTTTTTTTATATTGCTAAATAATTTAAATTTTATTAAAAATATTTACAAAAGTTTAAATACATTAAATGGTTGATGGCAACTTGATTTATAACCATTAATATATTTATGGGGAAATGTACCGGTATGGAAGCTTTAGATAATCAAATAAATACAAGTTTTTCTAGTGAACTATATCGCCAGTTTGGTTGGTTTAGAGATATTTTTCTGCCTCCAGTGCAAGAAGCAAGTGATGAATTTTTTGATAAAGGATTTGAATTTAAACTTGTTTCTATTAGTGAAAATATGAATGTTCTAACCAAATCAGAAAGTTTTTTTGTTACTAAAGTTGAAGTTGCTCCAAGAAATGATATTTTTATAAGGATCTCCCAAACAGCTATTTCTGTTATTTTAGATAAAATTTTGGGTAAAACGAATAAGAAATTTGAATTATCTTCTATTTCAGATTTAGAGGCAAAAATTATAACTTCTTTTAATGATTATTTGTATTCGAAAATTTCAGATAACATTAATAAAGAGAATTTAACAAAACATCCTGATGAGATAAATATATCATATTTTGTTAGAAATATGAGTTCTGATGAAAGTGCAAGATTTGTAATTTCAATTCCCAAACAAATGCTTAATCCAAAGACTCTTGCAGAACCTGAAAACCCAATAGATGAAAGAATGCTTAAAGATGCTTTATCTGAAGTAAATTTGCATGTTGGGTCTACAATTTTTTCAGTAAATGATATTAAAAATATTTCAGTTGGAGATGTAGTTCTTTTTGAAAATAGTAAATCCGATGAAATGACATTGGTATGTGATAATATATTGCAAAAATTTAATTTAAATCCAAATCCGGAATTAATAATTCCATACGATGATAATGGAGGTGATGAAATGGATAACAGCGTTAACATTACAAATTTGTGGGATAGTCTGCAAGTTGAAATGAGTGCTGAGTTTGATAAAGTAAAAATATCTTTAGGTGAATTAAAAGATATTCAAGAAGGTTTAGTTGTAGACATAAGCTCAGTTTATAATAATAAAGTTTCTTTAAAAGTTGGAGATAAAATTATTGCACGAGGTGAGCTTGTTATTATAAATGATAGGTATGGAGTTAAGATATCTAATGTTACAGCAGATGATGTAATGGCAGGAGCACCTTTAAGTGTTGCTGATGCAAATCCATCAAATGCTGATAATCAATCTAGTCAACCAGTAGTTCAAAATACTATGTCTCAAGAACCTCAACCACAACCAGCTGCCGGAGGTGGTGGTGATGATTTTGATTATAGTGATTTTGATATTGATGCAGATGATTTATAAAATACCTTTTAGTTTTATCTGTTTGGAATGAGGAAATAAAATGGGATATTTAACACATTTTGTAGTTTACATATTAGCAATGTTGAGTGTTATTGGTATTGCATTATTTGTGTATAAAAAATTTAGTATATCAAATATTGGGGGAAAACGTTCTGGAAATCTTGCAATAGAGGAAGTTTTAAGCCTTTCTCCTCGAAAAACATTGTATGTGGTTAATGCTAATGGTGAAAAATTCTTGATAGCAGGAGATTTAGAAAGGACAACATTAATATCTAAGCTAAACAATAATCAGAATAATATTTATCAGCGTAGTTACCGTAATTCTGTTGATTTGTCCGATTTTATTAAAAAAGAAGATGAATTATTATCGTCAGAAAAACAACCAATTATGAAAAATATTGTAAAAAAATTGGGTAGTGATTCGGAAAGATATTCTTAAGAGGAAGTAGAAATGGAATTTTTAAAAGATATAAATCCTGTCTTACAAATGTTGGTAGTAATGTCAGTGTTTTCATTACTCCCATTTATGTTTTGTTGCATGACAAGTTTTTTAAGGTTTACTATAGTATTTTCAATGCTTAAAACAGCATTAGGAACTCAACAAGTACCTCCTTCTATTGTAATTATCGGATTAAGCATGATTCTTACATTTTATACAATGAGTGGTGTATTCCAAAAAATGTATGATTATGGTTCGGTTCCATATCAATCATCTAAAAATATTGTATTAGCAATAGAACAGGGTTCTAAGCCTTTAAAAGAATTTATGATGAAACAGACTAGAGAAAGTGATTTGGCGTTTTTTGTAGAATTGGCAAGAAAAACACCTCCTAAGTCTCCAGAAGAAATAAATATGTGGGAAGTTGCTCCTGCTTATATTTTAAGTGAATTAAAAACAGCTTTTGAAATAGGATTTATTGTTTTTGTCCCATTTATTGTATTAGACTTAATTGTTGCTAATATATTATTGGCTCTAGGTATGTTCATGTTATCTCCTACAATTATTTCTTTGCCATTTAAGTTATTGATATTTATCGCTGTAGATGGTTGGGCATTAATTGTACAAGGTCTTGTTCAAAGTTACAATTAGGGGTAAATGGTATAAATAATATAAAATAGTTGAATTTATATATTAAAATATAAGGACAAAATTAGAATGGAAGTTTTATTAGAATATTTAGCAAAAGGTTTTATGACAATGTTGGCAGTATCAATGCCATGCGTATTAGTTGCTGCAGCGATAGGTTTAGTTGTTGGTATAATCCAAGCTGTAACTCAAGTCCAAGAACAAACGATTGCCGCAGCTCCAAAGATTTTTGCTGTATTTCTTGTAATTATTATAGGTGGTATGGGCTTTATTAAGCTTCTTACAAATTTATTTGAAGAAGGAATGGGGTTAGCGTTTAATTTAGTTACTAAAAATGATAATTATGTTTTAGCAGCTGATTATTATCGTTATACATCTCCATTACAACCAGGAGAATTGTCAGAAAGATATCCTGAAAATCTTAAATTAAGGGATGTTATTAAAAAACCTAGTGATGCTCCATTTATTAATCAAGATGAAAAGTTGAGATATGATAAATCTCCAAGAACTCCTATGCCTAAGCCTAACTTTATAGAAACAAATAAAATTATAGGTAGATAATTATGAAAAAATTGTTAGTTTTAATAATTAGTTTATTTATTTCATTGCCTGCGATGGCTTATCAAAATTATATTTTGATGGCTGATAAACAAATAACTAATATAGAAGTAAGTAATTCTGATATTTTAAAAATTGAACCTATGTGTACAACTAAAGGTAAAGGTTGTTCTATGATGTTAATTCCTAAAAATATAGGTTCAACTCGTTTATCTTTTTGTAAAGGAAGAAAGAAAATAAATTTATGTATTACTGTTTTTCAAAATAAAACTTGTATAGAAAAAATTAATGGTGTGAAGCTTGTACCTGTTGATTTACCTTTGGAGTTAAATAAATAATGGATAATTTTGTTGCTCAATTAGGTCATATGTTTCCTCAACTTGCTGCAAATATTACTGCTGGTTTAATTGTCTTTGCGCGAGTTTTAGGTTTTATTCGGCTAGCTCCTGTTTTTAATAGAAAAGAAGTTAATACAATTACAAAATTATCATTGGCATTGTTATTAACAGGAATATTTGTTGCAACATTACATGTTGGTCCACCTCCTAAAGATAATTCTCTTTTAGTATCTATATTATTGAATTTTGTAACAGGGGCAATGATTGGTTACATGGCTCAATTAATATTGTTAGCAATAGATGCTGGTGCTGATATGATTAACATGCAAATGGGTTTATCTTCTGCAATGGTTCTTGATCCTACAACACAAAGTCAAACTTCTATATTAGGTAAATGTGTTTCCTTATTAGGGATATTGATATTTATTGAGGTTGGAGGATTATATTGGCTTGTTAATGCCTTTGTTCGGAGTTTTCAAATTTTTCCTGTCTATGCAACTTCAATTCCTTTGATGAAACTTGTTAATATGGATTATTTAATTCAATTATCATCAAATGTTTTGTATATGGGATTACAAATAGCTTCGCCGGTATTATTAGCGACATTGGGACAAGATATTATTTTAGGTGTAATTTCTAAAACAGCTCCTCAAGTAAACGTTTTTCAATTAAGTTTCTTGTTCAAACCTGTATTTGGAGCTGCTATTTTAGTTTGGATTTTACCAATGTTAGCAAATATTATTTCTGATTATTTTAGATCTTATTCAAATATATTTTAATTGAACAAGTTAAAAATTTTTGATAAGAAAGTTTCTTTTTTTTCTAGTTGTTCAATTCTTTCAGATAATTTTTTATTATGTTCAATTAATTCTTTTAATTGTTCTGCTAAAATTTCATTATCTCTTTTGTATCCACCTGCTTCAATTAATTTTTCTGCCATATCAGAATTTTTAATATCATCAGTGATTTTTTTTGCTACTGACTCTGCAAGCATTTGTAATGTTTGTGTTGTTACATCAAGTGTTAAATTCCTTAGTTCAGGTTTATATTCAGCTGTTGAATTAATTTCTGTAGTTTGTTGTATAGGGGTTAGTTGAGTTTTTTCTTCTTCTATTTCATTTGATTCGTTTGGGTTTGCAAGTTTATTAAGCTTTCTAACTATTTGTTCGTCAGAAAAACCTTGAGCTTTTAAGTTGATACCTTTTTTTATTCTTTCGATTGCAAAATCATCATAGTATTCTTCTTTTTCTTCATTTTCATATACTGCATCTATTTTCCATGTATTGATAAATGTAGAAAGAGTTTTTCTATCTATATAATAATTTTCACTATTTAATTTTAGAAGAATATCATTTTTGTTGTACATTTACTTAACCTTATCTTTTTATTTGTCTTGCAATATCTCTTTCTTGTGTTTTTTTAGTTATTGCTTCGCGTTTGTCATATAATTTTTTACCTTTTGCAAGCCCAATTTCTAATTTTGCTAAACCTTCTACAAAAAACATTTCAAGTGGGATTATTGAGTATCCGTCTTTTTTTACTTTCATATGAATTTTAAGAATCTCTTTTTTGTTTAAAAGTAGTTTTCTAACTCTATCAGGTTTATGGTTGTATCTATTTCCTTGCTCATAAGGTGAGATATGGGAGCTATAAAGAAAAACTTCACCATCTTCAATCTTTGCAAATGAATCTTTAAGGTTAACTGCATTTCGTCTTACTGACTTGATTTCAGTACCTGTAAGAACAATCCCTGCAGTATATTTCTCAAAGATTGTAAAATCGTGAAAAGCTTTTCTATTTGTTGTGATAATTTTCTTTCCCATAGTTTGAATTATAATCCAAACTTATATGATTGAAAAGTAATTATTAAGGTTTTATTTTTTTTGAAACTTTTGTAATCTGACTTATAACTGAATCATTTAAAAGATTATGCTTTTTAAAGAATTGATTGTAAGCAATGCTATCAGCTTTAAACTGTCTGCATTGAAGGACTTTTGAATTATCAATATGATTATATATAAACCTGCCGACGCTTTTCTTATATTCATAATTATTGTATTCTTTTAAATTAATTTTATGTTCTTTTGTTGTAATACCCATATCTAGCATTTTATTATCAAGATTTTTGAATGCTTCTTCATAAGTTTTTATATTTTTATCAACTTTCATTTTTGCAGCAATTTTATTAAACTCTGCTACTTTAGAAGAATCTTTTGCAGCTTTTGTTCCATTGAATATATCTTTGTAAGCTACAGAATCAAGAGAAGATTGTATATCTGCATATCGCATGCAATCATTTCTCCATCCTTTTTCCATTTGTACGTATTCTTTTGCTGGTTTATCTGCCATATATTTTTCTGCTTTGTTGTTGTATGTTATTCCAGAATCGCATCCTGTAAGACTAGATAAAGCAATCATAGAGCCAGTAATAGCTTTTCCAATAAAATTACTCATTATAGTTGATACTCCTTATTTCATATAATAGTTTTTCTCTATCGTATCACGAATGATTATATTTGTATCCTTGATGGCTGTTTCTTCTTAATAATTCTTTATCGATTTTATTTAGGCAGTCTAGTTTTTTACCTATCCAGCGAGGAGCAATCAATTCTTTTTTTAGTCCGTTACCTGCAAGTCTATGTATAGTTGTTTTAGGTGGTAAATATTCAAGAAAATCACATACTGTTTGAATGTATTCGTCTTCTGTCATAAAATCAACTTCTTTGTTTTCATACATTTTTGCAAGTTTAGTATTTTCTAGTGCGCATAGCATATGGATTTTTACTCCATCAATTTCTAATTCTGCAAGTTTTTGAGCTGTTTGCATCATTTCATCATGAGTTTCCCACAAACCTAATATGACGTGTACACAGGTATTTATTCCGTATGATTTTGTTTTTTCATACCCTCTTAAAAATGTGTCAAAAGTTTCTCCTCGGTTAATCTTCTTTAATGTTTTATCATGTATAGATTGTAGCCCATATTCAATCCAAGTGTAGTAATCTTTAGAGATATCGCTTATTAGTTTTAATTTATCATCATCTACACAATCTGGTCTTGTTCCTATTGATAATCCTACAATATCAGGATGTGTTAGTGAGGCTTTGTATATTTTTTCAAGTTCATTAACAGGTTTATAAGTGTTTGTGTATGCTTGAAAATATGCCATAAATTTTTCAGCTTTAAATCTTTTTGATAATGTTTCAGCTCCTGTTTTCACCTGTTCTTCTATTGATAAAAGATTAGAATGAGCTTGAGAAAAACTTCCTGAACCATCACAAAAAATACACCCTCCAGTAGATATTGTTCCATCTCTATTTGGACATGAAAAACCTGCATCAAGGGTGATTTTATAAACTTTTGCACCAAATTTATTTTTTAAATATGCGCTGAATTGATTATAGCGTTTGTCTGTATTATTAAAAAACATTATTGGTTTTCGTTATTATTTTCAACTATTGGATAAACATAATGTTCACCACAGTTAGGGCATACTACTTCTTGTTGTTTACCTTCTTCTAATTCTGCAACTTCAAATAAAGTTCTGCATCCTGATTGTGTACATCTTATAGCCCATGTAGGTCTTACTAATCTTGCCATATTCTTCTCCTTATTTATGTATTAATATACTATCATTTTAACAAGTGTTTGTAAATAAATTTTTTCATTGTGATAAAATGAAGAGTATTAAAAGAGGATATTATAAGAATGAAAAAATTATTTATATTATTTTTAAGTCTATTATTTGTTCAAAATTTTGTATTAGCTGATGTTCAGTATAATTGTGCAGTTCCTGAAGGATTATCTTCTCCAGTTGCAAGAGGAATAACAAATGTTCTAGGAATGAATTTGTTGACTAAAAAAGCTGCCAAAGTAGCTATTATTAGATTGTTGAAAAAGAATGCTCAAGGTAATTATGATGTTAAAATTGATTCATATTCAGCAATGGACTTAAAAAAAGGGAAATTTAAATCAGTAAAAATAGATGCGAAAGATATAAATGCAAAAGGAGTATATGTTTCATCTGCTCATTTAGAAACCATCTGCCCATATAACCATGTTGATTATTGGCAACATCCAGCTATATTTTATACAGATGTGCCTATGACATTTAATGCTGTTATTACAGAAGATAATCTTAATAAAACTCTTATTGATATGGGTTATATTCAAAAAATAACAGATATAAAATTAGGAAATTTATCATTTTTTAAAGTTGATAATGTAGAATTTAAGTTAAAACATAATAAAATTTATTTGATAACTTATATGAAAGCTCCTGTTTTGATGGGAGAAAAAATAATAAAAATGACCTTCTCTGGAAAATTGAATATAGAGGATGGAAAAATTGTTCTTGAAAATTTACAATCCGAAAATTTACGTAATGTTGATTTAAGTAAATTCGTTGATATGATTAATGAATTAAATCCTTTTGATTTGCCGTTAAAAGTATTTAAAGGAACAGATACGATATTATCAATCAAAAATATCAAAATACTTGACAATAAGATATATATTAATGGTATCATGGTTGTAAAGAGGTCTATAAATGGGCAGAAAGAAGAAGAAAAAGAATAACGGTTTAAAAAATGTCGGCTTAGGTGCATTAATTGCAACACTTGGCATATTTGGCTATTTAAACTATGTAGATGGTAATATTAAATTGCCAACGTTGGATGTTTTATACAAACATCGTAATGAAACTCGAATAGAAGAACCTATAATTCCTCAAGAAACAATACAAAAACCTGTTGAAACAGTAAAAAATTATCCAAAAGTAAAAATATTTTTTATTGGTCATAATAATGATAAGGCTGTTTATCGAACTGTTATAAGAGATAATACGACTAATACATCAAATATTGAATATGCAGTTCGTTGCTTACTTCAAGGTCCAACAAAATATGAACAGAGTAAAGGTGTATATTCTGAAATTCCACCAACAAAGCTTTTATCTGTTGTAGAAACGCCATCAAAGGTAATAATTAATGTTTCAGATTCTTTTGGATGTGGTGGTGGAGCTGATAGTTTATATAAAAGGATGTTTCAGTTAATAAAAACTGTTAATTATAATACTGAAAAACCTGTTTATCTACAAATGAATGGTAAATATGTAGAAACTCTTGGAGGTGAAGGTCTAATGCTTAAACAACCTCTAAACGGGAGTTCTTTAGATGACTAAAGATATTGATTATTATATGAATCTAAATTGGACGTTAATTGAAGGTGAAGATTTAGATTTTAATGGTGAACCTTATCATTATATTGAAATAAAAGAAATTCCTAGTTTTGTATTTTGTGCAAAGACACGAGAAAAAGCATTGGAAAATTATAAACATCAATTAAAACTAACATTAATGATTATGCTAGAGGATAATGAACATATAGTAGAACCTGGAGAAGAAACAGAAGATGATATTGATTGGGAGAGTATTTGTCCATAATGAGTAAGTTAGAAATATCTATAGATGATTTACAAAAAGAAGATTTAGATTCATTAATGGAAATAGAATCTACTGCTTATGGCGAACATCATTGGTCAAGGGATTCCTTTGTAAATGAATTAAATAACAAGGTTGCAAAATATTACGCAGTAAAGAATAAAGATTTAGAGTTAATTGCTTATATGGGAGTCTGGAATATTGTTGACGAAGCTCATATAACTACAATTGCTGTAAGAGAAGATTATAGACGCTTGCATGTTGGAGAAGCTCTTATTGCTAAAATGTTAGAGGATTGTTATAATAATTATGTTAAATACATAACACTAGAGGTTAGAGTTGGGAATATTCCTGCAATTAAACTTTATGAAAAGTTTGGGTTTAAGTCTTTAGGTGTTAGAAAAGGGTATTATCAAGATAATGGCGAAGATGCTCTTATAATGTGGACAGAAAATATCTTTCACGAGAATTTTAAGGATTCATTGCAAAAAATAAAAGTTAATTTAGAAGATTATTTGATAATAAAATGACAAAGAGAATAGAGGCACAATTAAATAAATTTGTTAATAATGGTGAGGCTGCAAAGTTTACTCTTGGAACATTAGTTTTAATGATGTTTTCAGGCTTGTTAATAATAATAGCAACATTCACTCAAATAAGTTTTAAACATCCTATAATTCCAATGGACTTATTTTCAAATTGGGGTAATTATTTTTCTGCAGAAGGTATAAACTGGCATGGTTTTGTAAAAAGTTATAAGTATATTCCACAAATACCTGTAATTTTCTTTATTTTAAGTTTATTAGATAGAAAATATGCAACTTTAACTATTTTAGGTTATATTATTTTAGGTTTAATAGGTTACCCAATATTTGCACTCGGTGGAGGCTGGAGATACATTTTTGAGTATGGTTTTTATTATATCTTAGGTTATGTACCAGCTTTATTTTTTGCTGGTTCTATCATAAAAGGTAATTATTCGTTTATAAATATCTTAAAGGCTGTTTTTGTAGGCGTTTTAGTTGTTCATATAACCGGTTGCTTAGGTATGACTTTTCTAGCAACATTAAAACATGAAACATCTACTACAATAGCCGGTTGGATTTTAACAATGAGTGGAATGAAGATTTTTTATGATATGTTTTTCAGCTTAATTGCAATGCTTTTAGGGCAAGTTGTTAAACGTTTGCTTTGGATTGTTATGAGTTAGTTATTTGTTTAATATCATCAGTTGCTTCCGTTGTAGTAATAATATCATAGTATTCTGTTAAAACATTAATAAGACTAGGATTTAGCATAATCGGACTACATTTACTTAGGAAGATGTTTTTAACTCCATGGTTTTTTAGATAAATTATGTTAGAAATAGTGTGTCTATTACATTTAGAAATAAAAATAGAAATATCTATTGGGTTGTTTTTTATGTGTGATTTGATTTTATCTATTATGTAATAAACTCTTGAAAAATCTGTTATACCATCAAGTGATATGATATTTTCTTTTTCTAAATTTGTTCCAAAATTTATTATAAAAATATTTTCTGGAATATTTTTAATTAATGATTCAAAATAAATTCTATTTTTTTGATTAAAACTTTCAGGTCCTATAATTATTATATGGCTATATTGGTTTAAGTTGTTAAATAATTTTTCTAGTTTTAATTCAATATTTTCTGTTGAAATTCCTGTACTAATTGAAGAACGGGATTTACCTCTTTTAAATCCTTTAGCATCTAGGGCAGATTTAATTATTGGCGTATAATCATTTTCTATTTTAATTGCACCTTTAGGGACAAAATAATCTGATGTGAATAATCGTCCTCTATATAGATATTCAATGCTTTCTGTTGCAAATTTAGTTATGAATATCGCACCAGGAAAAGTTGCAAAATCTAGTAAACAATTTTCAATCCCCATTCCAAATTGACCTTGTAATTGAGGATAATTATTTGTGAACTTTGGATATGTATGAGCTTGAATCATTTCACCATGTGTATATATATCAATATTTTTATCTTTTGTATATTCAAGAATATTTTCTAATTCCTTAAGACTACTTCCTGCAACAAGTATCGCCTTATTAGGTCTAGTAGATTGTGAAACTTCTTTTCTTTGTGGCTCTCCATATAATTTAGCTTTTATTTTAGTAATTTCCTTGTAAATTTCATTATCTGTTGTTGTACTTTGGTTAATTTCTTCAATTATCTCGCTAAAATTAGTATCTTGATAATTTAAAAAGTTAAGGAGTGTAAGAATTTTATTAAATCCTTTTTTAGAAAGTTCCTGATTTTCGTTATAACTATCGAGTTCTACGATATTAATGCAAAGACTATTGATGATTAAACCAATTATTTCAAGTAAACATTTTCTTTCAGGTGAAAGATATTCAATTTTTCTTGAATATTCACTTTCACCTTGTTTAATAAGATAATTTATATTATTAATTTTGTTATCAAGTTTTATATTTGTTTTTATAAATTTAGGTTCTATATTTCTTTCTTTGCAAATTTTTAAGTATGTTTTTTTTGAATCAATAAGTAAAGTTTTAATATTGATGAGTAATTGTTCAAATTGTTTATTTTGATATTCAAGATTTTGCATAAGCATAGAAATAGTATCAAGGATTATTTGCTTAGCATCTTTGTTGTACCCACCAAGATTTTGTAATTCTATTGTATAAAATGCAAGAAGTTTAAGATACATTATTAGAACTTCTTGTAGAGAAGATGTTCTAGGTCCGATAGAACAAATTCCATTGTATACACAACTGTCATATTGATAATCTTCAAAGTAATTGTAAAACATAACAATATTATTATTCTTGATAAGTAATATTTTAAAATTCCCTAGCTAGATAAAAAAAATGGGACACTTAGATTAAATAAGTGTCCCATTTTTATAGTAATTATTAAAAATTATACATTTAATAACTTACTAGCTTGTTCAAGTTGTAATGTTACAGTTGTAATATCACAAACAGAGCTTGGTCCAAAGTATTGGATTGCACCAGCAAATAAATATCTGTCATTCATTGCCCAATCTTCTCTATTTGCTTCTAATTTTTTGAATACAGGACCATCAAGTTCAACTAGTGCTTTTTTAATAACTGGTTTCATTTCACCGTGACGACGTTCCATATTCATCATCATAGTAAGAGGAACACCACCAGCAATCCATTTAGAAGCTGGCTCTGTTAAGTTTCTTACAGATGATAAATAACCTGTTAAACCAAATGAGATTAAAGCAAATGCATTATAACCTAATGAATAGCAATAATCTGCATCAAAGTTTGAAGGGAATGCGCATCTTCCTTCATAACCAAAGAAGTGAGCTTGAGCATTGAATTTACCAATATATTTACCTTCAGATTTTAATTCTTCTAATCTTGTAGAAATCATTTCAATTAATAATTTTTCAGTTTCGATTTTAGAAACTTGAACGTTTCCGTGTGGGTCACGGTCTGCTAATAATTGAGTTTTGATTAATGCTGGTAATGAGTTATAAACTTTAGCATTGTCAGCAGATAATCTGTTTTCAACAATTTCAAATTTTTCACGAATAGTTGAAGCATTAACAAATGCTGAATCATTTTCAAGTTCAGCCATGATATCGTTTAAGTTAGCAATCATTGATTTCATTTCAGGAATGAATTCTATTAAACCTTCAGGAATTACAGCGATACCGAAGTTTTTACCCATATCAGCACGTCTTACAATGATATCAACCATGTAATCAATAACAGAAGCTAAAGACATTGATTTAGTTTCAACTTCTTCTGATATTAATGTGATGTTAGGTTGTGATTGTAATGCAGCTTCTAAAGCAACATGAGAAGCACTTCTTCCCATAATTTTAATAAAGTGCCAATATTTTTTAGCAGAATTAGCATCTCTTTCGATATTAACAATTAATTCTGCATAAGTTTTTGTTGCAGTATCGAAACCAAAAGAAATTTCGATTTGTTCATTTTTTAAGTCGCC